>NZ_JACAPW010000015.1:326154-326403 GCF_013385495.1 Pseudomonas sp. F8002
GGCTTGAGTGTTGAAGAGCAAATCAAAAGCTAAAGCGGGCTCGGTTCAAATGTGGGAGCTGGCTTGCCTGCGATGGCATCAACTGGGTGTACCTGATGCACCGAGTTGTTTGCATCGCAGGCAAGCCAGCTCCCACAGAAAAGCAGAGCCACCCCGCCCGTAGCAGCTGTCGAGCGCCAGCGAGGCTGCGCGCCTTTGATCTTGATCTGCTTTTGATCTTGATCTGCAGGCCCCGTCAACCACGATGGC
>NZ_JACAPW010000015.1:326541-523774 GCF_013385495.1 Pseudomonas sp. F8002
CTGTAAGAGCGGAACCATAGGTCGCCGTTACCTAAATAACGGATATTCACACGATCCAAAAATCAAACCCCACACAACGAACGCAACAACCCGGTATCCAGGTGCCGCTCTACCAAGTCCGCCAACCGCTCAATATCCCGCTCCCGCAACCCGTGATAATCCACCGATTGCACATCCTCCAACCCCGCCCACCGCAACAACGCACTACACGCAGCCGGCGTCTCAAACACCCCATGCAGATAGGTCCCGAGAACCTGCCCATCCTCACTCTGAGCCCCATCCAGGCGCCCATCGTCCAACTGCACCGCAGCCCGCACCAAGCCAGCGCCACTGGTTACACCCGCGTGGATCTCATACCCACTCACCTCGGCCTCCTCCAGCAACAACCGCCCCCGCACGTTACGCAGCTGCTTCTCCTCCTCCAGGGTCGTACTGAACGCCAACAACCCCAGCCCAGCGCTAGAACCACAAGGCCCTTCCAACCCCAGCGGGTCGTGCACCTGCTCGCCGAGCATCTGCAACCCACCACAAATCCCCAGCACCTTCCCGCCATAACGCAGGTGCCGCGCCACGGCCGTGTCCCACCCATTGGCCCGCAAATACGCCAAATCACTGCGCACACTCTTCGAGCCCGGCAAAATAATCAGGTCCGCCGCAGGAATCGCCTGCCCTGGCCCCACAAACTGCAAATCCACCTGCGGATGCAACCGCAACGGATCAAAATCCGTGTGATTACTGATCCGCGGCAATACCGGCACCACCACCTTGAGCACTTGCGCCGCCTTGTCGATCTGGCGCTGGTCGATACCGTCCTCGGCCTCCAGGTGCAGATCCATCACATACGGCAACACCCCCACCACCGGCTTGCCCGTGCGCGCTTCCAGCCAATCCAGCCCCGGCTGCAATAGCGCGATATCGCCGCGAAAGCGATTGATGATGAAGCCTTTGACCCGCGCCTGTTCGGTGGGTGACAACAATTCCAGAGTGCCCACAAGGTGCGCAAACACCCCGCCGCGATTGATGTCGGCAATCAGCAGCACCGGGCAGTCCACCGCTTCGGCAAAGCCCATGTTGGCAATGTCGTTCGCCCGCAGATTGATCTCGGCCGGCGAACCCGCACCCTCGACCATCACCACCGGGTAAGCCGCACTCAACCGCGCATGAGAGGCCAGCACCGCTTGCATCGCGATGGCTTTGTAATCGTGATAAGCCACGGCATTCATGGTGGTCACGGCGCGCCCGTGGATGATCACTTGGGAGCCCGTGTCGCTGTTGGGTTTGAGCAGCACCGGGTTCATGTCGGTATGGGGCGCCAGGTTCGCGGCCTGGGCCTGCACCGCCTGGGCCCGGCCGATCTCGCCGCCTTCGGCAGTCACGGCGCTGTTGAGCGCCATGTTCTGCGGCTTGAAGGGCACCACCGGGATGCCCTGGCGCACCAGCCAGCGGCAGAGTGCGGTCACCAGCGTGCTTTTGCCGGCGTCAGAGGTGGTGCCCTGCACCATCAAGGTACTCATGAGGCTTCCTTGTAGGCCTTCAGTGCCTGTTCCAGCCGCAACCAGTCGGCCTCGGTATCCGGCAGGCCGAAACGCAGGCTGCTGTTGTCGACAAACAAGCGCAGCAGAATGCCGCGCTGGGCCATGAATTCATGCAGCTGCTCAGCCCGGTCAGTGATCATCCACTGGAACAACGCGCAGCCGCCCTGGGGCCGCAAGTCGTGGCGTTCAAGCACATCAAACAGGCGCTGGCTGGCCGATTCGCAACGCAGCCGCTGTTGCGCATGGCCGGCGGTATCGCGCAGGCATACTTGCCCAAGCACCCGCGTCGGCCCGCTGACGGCCCACGGCCCCACCTGTTCGGCGAGCAGCTTGAGCAGCTTGCGCTCGGCCAGCACGAACCCCAGCCGCACCCCGGCCAGGCCGAAGAATTTGCCGAACGAGCGCAGCACGATCAGGCCGACTTGATGGGCCTGGCCCGCCAGGCTCAGTTGCGGGGTGATGTCCATGAAGGCTTCATCCACCACCAGCCAGCCGCCGCGTTGGGCCAGGCGAGCATGCCAGTCCAGCAGGCGTTGCGGCGTCAGGCTCAGGCCGGTGGGGTTGTTGGGGTTGACCACCACCAGCACGTCGAGGCTGTCGAGGAAGAAGTCGACTTCCTGCTCCAGCACTTCGCGCACGATGTAGCCGGCGCGACGCCAGGCTTCTGCGTGTTCGGCGTAACACGGCGACAGCACACCGACCTTGCCGGCCCGGCGCAGGCGCGGCAATAACTGGATCGCGGCCTGGGAGCCGGCCACCGGCAATACATGGGGCGTGCCGTAATATTCACAGGCAGCCTGCTCCAGGCCGTCGTCGTTTTCAGGCAGGCGTGCCCAGGCCCGCAGCGGGATTTCCGGAATCGGGAACGGCCATGGCGCCAGGCCGCTGGACAGGTCCAGCCAGTCTGCTTCTGGAATGCCGTACTGCATCGCCGCCTTGCGCAAGCGGCCACCGTGCTCAAGCATAAAACTCAGCCCCCACACACAGGATCAGCAACCACAGCCACACGCCGCGTTGCACCAGTTGCCAGCCACGCTCGATGGAATCCGCATCCGCCGGCGGGCCTTCGCCCAGTGGCGGGCGCTGGTGCAGCTCACCGTGATAAATCGCTGCACCGCCCAACTCCACGCCAAGGGCACCGGCACCCGCAGCCATCACCGGGCCGGCGTTGGGGCTGTCCCAGGTCGGGCCCTGGGTGCGCCAGCATTTGAGAGCCAGGCGGGTTTTGCCCAGCAGCGCGTAGGTCAACGCCACCAGGCGTGCGGGAATGTAGTTGAGCACGTCGTCAATCTTCGCCGCGGCCCAGCCAAAACGTTCAAAGCGCTCATTGCGATAGCCCCACATAGCGTCCAGGGTGTTGCTCAGACGATAGAGCACCACGCCGGGCACGCCAGCGACCACAAACCAGAACAGCGCCGCAAATATCGCATCGCTGCCGTTTTCCAGCACCGATTCGGTGGCCGCACGGGCAACTTCAGTGCGGTCCAGCTCGCTGGTCTGGCGACTGACCAGGTAGCTGACGCGTTTGCGTGCCTCGTCCAGGTCATCGCTGCGCAATGCTTGCGCTACCGGCAGCACGTGCTCGCCGAGGCTACGCATGCCGAGGGCGCAATACAATGCGAGGATTTCCAGGACCCAGCCGATGTAGGGCGCCCACGACAGCGCCGTGGCCAGCAGGGTCAGCGGCACCACCGCGATCACCCAGGCGGTGACGCCATGGCTGCGCCAGCCCCGACCGCCGGAGTTGAATCGTTGCTCGATGCGCCCGGCAAAATTACCGAACGCCACCAGCGGATGCCAGCGCCTGGGCTCGCCCAGCAGCGCATCCAGCGCCACGGCAGCGACACTCAGCAAGGCCACACTCATTGACTCACTCCCCAAACATTCTCGTACAACATGTCACTCAGCGGCCGTGGTTCGGTCCAGCCTTCGAGCTGCAACATCGGTGCCGGGTAGAACTCGGCCACCGGGCCCAGGCACAACACGGCCAACGGCTTGGCACCGGGCGGCAGGCCCAGCAGATCGGCCAGGGCCTGGGGCTCGAACAGCGAGACCCAGCCCATGCCCAGCCCTTCGACACGAGCCGCCAGCCATAGATTCTGAATCGCGCAGGACAACGATGCCATGTCCATTTCCGGCAAGGTGCGGCGCCCGAAGATATGCCGCTCGCGGTCGTCCATCAAGGCAGCCACCAGCACTTCGGCGCAGTCGTTGATGCCTTCGACCTTGAGCTTCATGAACTGGTCGGAGCGCTCGCCGAGAGCCTCGGCGGTGCGTACGCGTTCTTCTTCCACCAACTGCTGGATCTGGCCGCGCAGGTTGCGGTCGCTGATGCGGATAAAACGCCAGGGCTGCATCAAGCCGACGCTCGGCGCCTGGTGCGCGGCTTGCAGCAGGCGATGGAGCAATTGCGGCGCCACGCTGCCACCGCTGAAGTGCCGCATGTCGCGGCGTTCGGCGATGGCACGGTAGACGGCTTCGCGGTCGGCTTCCGGAAAGGCGTTGTCAGTCATGGCCTCATCGCGGGCAAGCCCGCTCCCACATTGGATTGCGTTTCAACTCGGTCAACTGTGGGTGCGGGCTTGCCTGCGATGGCGGTCTCAAGGCTTGGCGCAAACAAGGCAGCCACCGCCGTCGGGTTGGACGGGAAGTAAAAGTGCACGTAGGACGCCGTCATCCGGCCCTGACGATAAACCGCCTCGGCACCGCGCCCGCCATTCGGGCTCAGGCCCCGGGCAATCGGCTGCCACTCGGTGCTGGTCAGCGAGTGATGGTAGGTGTGACCGCGCAAGAGGCCTTCGGGCAGTTCGACGTTTTGCAGGGCCAGTGCCGCCAGACGCTTTTGCATCACGGCGTCGCCCTGGAGCAGGCCGACCAGTTCGGCACGGGTGCCGTCGACATCGGTGAGCGAGTCCAGCAGATAGAGCATGCCGCCGCATTCGGCCAGCAGTGGCTTGCCGGCAGCGTGGTGGGCGCGAATGGCGTCGAGCATCGCGGTATTTTCCGACAGCGCCTGGTGATGCAATTCCGGATAACCGCCGGGCAGGTAGAGGCTGTCAGCTTCGGGCAATGCACGGTCACGAATCGGCGAGAAGAAGCGCAGCTCGGCGCCCATCGCTCGCAACAGGTCGAGGCTGGCGCCGTAGGTAAACGCGAAGGCTTCGTCGCGGGCCACGGCGATGCGCACGCCGGCCAGCAACGGTTGGGCCTCGATCACCTCGGGCGCAGCGAATTCCACCGGCGGTGGCAGCGCTACCTCACAGCTGCTGCCCAGGGCCTGGGCGGCGGCGTCGAGGCGCAGGTCGAGGTCGTTCAATTCGCTGGCCTGCACCAGGCCAAGGTGGCGGCTGGGCAATTCGATCCCGGTTTCCCGGGACAGTGCGCCGTACCAGCGCAGGCCTTCGGTCAGGCTGCCTTCAAGCAGTTGCGCATGGCGCAGCGTGCCGACGCGGTTGGCCAGCACGCCGGCAAACGGCAGGTCCGGCTGGTAACGCGCCAAGCCCAATGCCAGGGCACCGAACGTCTGGGCCATGGCCGTGCCATCGATGACCGCCAGTACCGGCACGCCAAAATGCCGCGCCAGGTCGGCGCTGGACGGCGTGCCGTCGAACAGGCCCATCACGCCTTCGATCAGGATCAGGTCGGCTTCCCCCGCCGCTTCCCACAGCAATCGGCGACTTTCCTGCTCGCCGACCATCCACATGTCCAATTGATAGACCGGCGCACCACTGGCGCGCTCGTGGATCATCGGGTCGAGAAAGTCCGGGCCGCATTTGAATACTCGCACCTTGCGCCCCAGGTTGCGGTGCAAACGGGCGAGCGCGGCGGTGACGGTGGTTTTGCCCTGGCCGGACGCCGGTGCGGCGATCAGCACAGCAGGACAGTGACGGGGCTGATTCAAAGTTCGATGCCTTTCTGCGCCTTGATACCGGCCTGGAATGCATGCTTGAGCATGCCCATTTCAGTCACGGTGTCGGCCATTTCGATCAATTCGGGTTTCGCGCCACGGCCGGTGACCAGCACGTGTTGCATCGGCGGGCGGGCCTGCAGGTCGCTGAGTACCTGGTCCAGGTCGAGGTAGCCGTGCTTGAGGGCGATGTTCAGTTCATCCAGCACCACCAGGCCGATGGCCGGGTTCTGCAGCATTTCCCGGGAGACCGCCCAGGCGGCTTCTGCGGCCACGATGTCGCGGGCACGGTCCTGGGTTTCCCAGGTAAAACCTTCGCCCATCACGTGGAAGCGCACCTGCTCGGGGAAACGGCGGAAGAACAGTTCTTCGCCAGTGCTGTTGCGGCCCTTGATGAACTGCACCACGCCACACTGCATGCCGTGGCCCATGGCCCGGGCGAGCATGCCAAAGGCCGAGCTGCTCTTGCCTTTGCCATTGCCGGTAAGCACCAGCAGCAACCCGCACTCGTTCGGTGAATTGGCAATGCGCTCGTCAATCACGGCTTTTTTGCGCAGCATGCGCGCCAGGTGGCGTTCGTCACGATCGGGGGATTCAGTCATGGCAGCTCTCCGTTGGGGCTGGACAAAAACGGCGGGCAGGAAAAAGACACATACAGACAGCCAAGCATCGCCCACCGTGATGCTGTTGGATGGATCAGGCCGGTCTCCGGGCTCATGAGTGGCATTGGATGCCGAAGGTGCGCCTTCCCATATCGCGGGCGATACAGTGGCTTAAGGCACCGTCTTGACTCATTTACCGTTGCGGGGGCAGCGCCGGGATCGTGGCAGCACTGTAGAAAAATGCGCTCACTCACCGGCTTCCCTGTTTCACTCAGTCGGCGCGTACGCCACAGAGCACCTGAAACAAGCCGCGAAGGTTAGTGGGTTGGGGGTGGAGCGTCAATTAAAGCCGGACATGCGCGTGAACCATCGGGCCGCTGCGTGCCTCTACCGCTACAGGTATTAAGGAGAAAACCATGCACAAGACCCGACTTGCCCTACTGATCATGCTCGCCGGCACCCTCGCCGCCTGCGGCGAAAGCTCTACCCTGCAAGTGTCCGACGGCACCGGGCCCTCGCCCAAACTGCCGGAACCGAATAAAACCCTGATCCCCACGGTGAATATCGCCCCGGCCATCGGCTGGCCCGAAGGCGCCAAGCCAACGGCGGCGGCAGGCACTCAAGTAGCGGCGTTTGCCGAAGGCCTGGACCATCCGCGCTGGTTGTATGTGCTGCCCAATGGCGATGTGCTGGTGGCAGAAACCAATGCGCCGCCCAAGCCAGACGATTCCAAGGGTATTCGTGGCTGGGTGATGGAGAAAGTCATGGGCCGTGCCGGGGCCGCCGTGCCGAGCCCCAACCGCATCACCCTGCTGCGGGACGCCGACCACGACGGCATAGCCGAAACCCGCACGGTGTTCCTGGAGAACCTGAACTCGCCGTTCGGCATGACACTGGTGGGCAGCGACCTGTATGTGGCCGATTCGGACAAGCTGCTGCGCTTCCCCTATCAGCCAGGCGAAACCTCGATCAAGGAAGCCGGCACCACGGTGACCGACTTGCCGGGCGGCAGCATCAACCATCACTGGACCAAGAACGTGGTCGCGAGCCAGGACGGCAGCAAGTTGTACGTCAGCGTGGGCTCCAACAGCAACGTCGCGGAAAACGGCCTGGAAGCCGAACAAGGCCGCGCCGCGATCTGGGAAGTGGACCGTGCTACCGGCCAGCACCGCATCTTCGCCTCCGGCCTGCGCAACCCCAACGGCATGGCCTGGGAACCGCAAAGCGGCAAGCTGTGGACGGCGGTCAATGAGCGCGATGAAATCGGCAGCGACCTGGTGCCGGACTACATCACCTCGGTCAAGGATGGCGCGTTCTATGGCTGGCCCTTCAGTTATTACGGGCAGCACGTGGATGTGCGGGTGAGTCCGCAGAACCCGGAACTGGTAGCCAAGGCGATTGCCCCGGACTACGCGGTGGGCCCGCACACAGCCTCCCTGGGACTGACCTTTGCCGAGGGCAGCAAGCTACCGGCACAATTCAGCAATGGCGCGTTTATCGGCCAGCATGGTTCGTGGAACCGCAAGCCACACAGTGGCTACAAGGTGATCTTCGTGCCGTTTGAAGGCGGCAAACCCAAAGGCCAGCCGGTGGATGTGCTGACCGGGTTCCTCAATAGCGATGAGAAAGCCATGGGCCGCCCGGTCGGCGTGGTGATCGACAAGCAGGGGGATTTGCTGGTGGCGGATGACGTGGGGAACAAGGTGTGGCGAGTGTCGGCGGCTAAATAGCCAGCTTCGCAAACACCGCAAAACAAATGTGGGAGCGGGCTTGCTCGCGAATGCAGTGTGTCAGTCAGCTTGTTGTCGACTGATCCACCGCATTCGCGAGCAAGCCCGCTCCCACATTTGGTTTCGTGTTTTTCTAGGGGTTTCGTGCCAGGTGCTCGGCCGGCAACACGCGCTTGGCGCTCAGGTAGGCGTTTTGCCAATAAGCCTTGGACAGCGTGTCCAGCTTCACCGTACCGCCGGTCTGCGGCGCATGCACAAAGCGCCCTTCTCCCACGTAGATCCCGGCGTGGCTGACCTGCGAGCCGCCACCCGTGGCGAAGAAGATCAGGTCGCCGGTCTGCAGGTTGTTTTCGCTCACGTCCTGGGCGCGCATCACGATCAGCTCGCGGGTGGTACGTGGCAAGGAGATGCCCGCCGCGTCACGGTAGACGAAACCGATCAAGCCACTGCAATCAAACCCCGAGTCCGGCGTGTTGCCGCCCCAACGATAAGGCGTGCCGACCAGGCCCAGCGCACGAAAAAGCACGTCTTCGGCCGCAGGCGAGAAACTTTGGGTGGCATAGGTGTTGAACACCGGCTTGGGCTTGACGGCCACGGGAGCAGGCGGAGGACGACTTGCGCAGGCGCTGAGCAGCGCGGCGCAAACGAGAAGAATTAGGCGGGCCGAGGTCGACATGGGCAGAACAATCCTGATCTGGATGCGGCTTTCGCTGCCGAACGTTGAAAAACAGAACGCGCAAGCAAAGCTCGCGCGATCAATTTACAACAATGTCCAGGGATTCTAGCGCTTACACGTCAAACTTCAAGTATCACTTTAACTTTACTTGCTGGCGGTAACGGTAGTCGGGGCCATCGCCAGGGCGCGCTTGGCTTCGATGAAGGTTTTGCTCCAGTAGCTGTCACCCAGGTTGTCAACTCGCACACCACCGCTGCGGCGGCTGCTGGAGTGGATAAACTGGTTGTCGCCCAGGTAGATACCGGCGTGGCTGACACGACCACGGCCAGCCGTACTAAAGAAAAGCAGATCACCGGGCTTGAGGTTGTTCCGCGCGACCAACGGTGCATCCACGTTGATCATTTCGCGGGTGGAACGCGGCAGATTCATGCCGGCTTCCTCGCGGAACAGGTAGCCGATGAAACCGCTGCAGTCGAAACCGGCTTCAGAGGTACCGCCGAAACGGTAACGGGTACCGATCAGGGACATGCCGCGTTCGAGAATGCTGTCGGCCAGAACTGGAAGCTGGTAAGGCTTGGCGCCGGCGAAGTCGGCGAGTTCTTTTTCAGTTGCGATCTCTTCCTGATAAACAGTGGAAGACTGCGACGCAACGAATTTTGCCTGGGACTGCTGTACTGGTTTTTGCTGCTCAGCCACGTTTTGAGTGTGGGTGGCGCAACCAAACAACAGGGTAACGAGTGCGAGAGGCACGAGGGGTGCGAAGCGATTTAGCATGGGCACGACCGTGGCTGATGTGTAAAGAAGCCGAGACTATGCCTTCTATCACATCGATTTGCAAATTCAATCGTGATCTATGTGACTTCTTGTTTGGACTATGACATCTAAGCCCTTAACACCCTATGCCAGCCATTTGCGTGGCCAAAACGGCCCAAACGCAGGTTTTCTGGCGCCTGTAATTTGCCGAAAGCCCCGGTTTTAAAGGGCTGGCTACCAGCCCAGGGTTTCTTTGAGGAAGGGAATAGTCAGCTTGCGCTGGGCTTGCAAGGAAGCCTGGTCGAGCTGTTCGAGCAAGTCGAACAGTGCGCTCATGCTGCGTGTACCGCGGGTGAGAATAAAATGCCCGACTTCATCGGTCAGGTGCAACCCGCGGCGCGAAGCACGCAGTTGCAGGGCCCGCAGTTTGTCTTCGTCGGACAACGGGCGCATCTGGAAAATCAGCGCCAGGGTCAGCCGCGACTTCAAGTCCGCCAGCTTCACCGGCAGCTCACGTGGCGAGGTGGAGGCGGCAATCAACAAGCGCCGGCCGCTGTCACGCAAGCGGTTGAACAGATGGAACAGTGCCTCTTCCCAATCTGCCCGCCCCGCCACTGCCTGCAAATCGTCCAGGCAGACCAGTTCGTATTGTTCAAGGTTGTCGAGGATCTCGATACCGCGGTCCAGCAGCTCCGCCAGCGGCAGGTACACCGCCGGTTCACCCATCTGTTCGAAGCGCAGGCAAGCGGCCTGTAACAAGTGGGTACGCCCCACGCCGTGCTTGCCCCAGAGGTAGATCAAGCTTTCGGTCCACCCGGCGTCGGCTTCGCAGAGCCGCTCGACATAGCCGAGTGCAGCGGCATTGGCGCCTGGGTAGTAATTGATAAAGGTGGCGTCGTCACGCAGACGCACACCTAGGGGCAGCTGAATCGGTTTCATGCTGACTGAACGGTTCCAATCGAACCGTTAGTGACCTCTGTGTAAAGTTTGCAAAGTTTATACCCGTGACGCCGGGCGCACAATGCAGCAGACCACAAGCAAAATCAAAGGTTTGCGTTAACTTGTTGGATTTGGTGAGGAATGTTTGACGCAATGGCGAAACGCCAGAGCCGATAAATGACAAACCCGGCCTTGAGCCGGGTTTGTGATGCTGCGGTTATAACTCCGGTTCGTCGCTTCCGGCGTACATGTCCGAGTCCTTGTACAAGTCGTGCACATGGCGCACCAGCACCATGATCACCGCCGCCACCGGCAGCGCCAGCAGGATGCCGGTAAAGCCGAACAGCTCGCCGCCCGCCAGGATCGCAAAGATCACCGCCACCGGGTGCAGGCCGATCCGGTCGCCCACCAGCAATGGCGTCAGCACCATGCCTTCCAGGGCCTGGCCGACCATGAACACCGCGACGATCCCGAGCATCGGGTACAGGTCGCCGTGGAACTGGAACAACCCGGCCACCAGCGCCGCACCGATACCAATCACAAAGCCCATATAAGGCACGATGGCTGCCAGGCCGGCGATCAGGCCGATCAACAGCCCCAGTTCCAGGCCGATCGCCATCAACCCCGCCGCGTAGATGATCCCCAGCGCCAGCATCACCAGCAACTGGCCACGGACGAAGGCGCCGAGCACCTCATGACACTCCTCGGCCAGGGAGACAATGCGCTCCTCACGGTCGCGCGGCAGCAGGCCGCGGATCTTGGCCATCATGATGTCCCAGTCCCGCAGCAGGTAGAACGCCACGACCGGGATCAGCACCAGGTTGGTCAGCCAGCCGATCAGCGCCAGGCTCGACGCCGTCGCCTGGCTCAGCACCACGCCGACAATGTCGGTGGTCTGGCCCATGTGCTCGCTGATGGCGGCCTTGACCTTGTCGAACTTCCAGAAGCCGTCTGCCAGCCCCAGCTTGGCCTGCGCCCACGGCATGGCCGTGTGTTGCAGCCAGTCGAGCATCTGCGGCGCCAGCTCATAGAGCTTGAACAGCTGCTTGGCCAACATCGGCACCAGCACCAGGACCAGCGCCGTGATGATTAAGGTGAACAACGCAAACACCGCCACCACGCCCCAGGTACGTGACAGGCCGAGCTTTTCCAGGCGATCCACCACCGGATCGAACAGGTAGGCCAGCAGTAACGCGACCAGGAACGGCGTCAGGATCGAATGCAGCAGGAACACAAAAACGCACAGCAGGACAATCCCGCCAAGCCACACCCAACGACGCGTATCCGCCATAAACCACTCCCTCTGTTATTTGCTTCCTGCTTCTATATAAGAAGGAAGAACACTTACCAATGAAAACGTAGCTGCGGCGTCGGCTCGACCGGTGCCGGTTGCGCGCCTTCTACCACCGGCTGCGGAGCCGGAGCTTCACCTGCCGGGATTTCCTGCAACTTGGCCAGGCTCAACTGGGTGCGCAGCTGCTCGGCGCTGCCATTCACCCGATAAACGATGCGAGCGCCGTCCACGCGCACTGGCTGGGCACCGAACGGCTCCAGCAGATGGCCGAGGGCGGCGTAATGCTCGAGATTCATGCCCTGCACTTCCAGCAACTGATCACTGGTGGCAGCGCCGGCCTTGACCACAAAGCGTGGTGCCAGGCGTTCGCTGACGGCCAGCAGCACGGCGTCAGCCAATGCGGCAGTATCAGTGCCGGTGGCGGTGCCCTGCTCGCTTTTATCCCCCAGCCACAGGCGCCATTTGGCCGACCATTGGCCGCCATCTTCGCGAGCATGCACCGCCAGCAAGGCATCGGCCCCATAACGCTCGGACGCGGCGCGCAGCGGTGTGGCGTCAGGGCTTTCAAGATTCGGGGCGGTGGCGACGATTTGTTCGTCCAGGTCACCCAGCGGCAGGCGCAAAGGCAAACCACGGTGCTGGGCCGCGCGGCGCAGCGGCTGGGCGACGGCCTGGCCATCACCGACCAGGCTGCTGCCTTCGACGGAATCGTTCAGCCACCAACCGAGGATCGATGGCCGATTGCTGCCCCACAGCGCCAGGCCCGCGCCACGCAACGCGCGGTCGGTGCTGACCGGGTCGAAATCCACCTGCAGGCTTTCCGGCGGGCCGGCGTCGTAGCCGTACTGACTGATGATTTGTTGCGGGTCTTTGCGGATCGCCGCCAGGCCCGGGCCATCGGCGGCCTTGGCGTCGCCGGTCAGGCGGATCACCAGGGTTTGCAGGGCACGCTGGGTCGCCTGGTCGCGCTCCTGGGGAGACTGACTGCTGACCGGCTCCAGCACTTGATAGAGACCATTGAGGGTTTCGGCATGACTCGCCAGGCTGACCAACGACAAGCAGCCCACAAAAAAATATTTACTCAGACCCATGAAAGAAGATTCCCGAACGGCAAATAAGCGGTTGGAACAGACCGCGTGAACACTGTTGAGCAAGGCTGTGACCACAGCGACCGGCAAAACATTCACAGGGTCTCGGCAAGTTTTTGTACTGTCATAACGATAGCGAGTTAAAGGCTATACCTTAATAGGGCCTGTGACCGACTCGATTAGCGATTTTTTTAACAGCTATTGCCCCTGCCCGTCGGCCCGAGGATGGCCGCTGCCCCTCAAGCCTGATAAAATCGCGCGCCTTCGCAGACCGTCAATGGCAGGCCGTGCTGAAACTTCAGGTTTCGGTACACCCGCCGCATTCGGTCGTTACCCCTGAATCCCCCCTAAAGGCCTGGATCATGAGCAAGCAACCCTCCCTGAGCTACAAGGACGCCGGTGTAGACATCGACGCCGGTGAAGCATTGGTCGAACGCATCAAGAGCGTCGCCAAGCGCACTGCGCGCCCCGAAGTCATGGGCGGCCTGGGCGGTTTTGGCGCCCTCTGCGAGATCCCGGCCGGCTACAAGCAGCCTGTATTGGTCTCCGGCACCGACGGTGTGGGCACCAAGCTGCGCCTGGCACTGAACCTGAACAAGCACGACAGCATCGGCATCGACCTGGTTGCCATGTGCGTGAACGACCTGGTGGTGTGCGGCGCCGAACCGCTGTTCTTCCTTGACTACTACGCCACCGGCAAGCTCAACGTCGAGACCGCTACCCAGGTGGTCACCGGCATTGGCGCTGGCTGCGAACTGTCCGGCTGCTCCCTGGTCGGCGGCGAAACCGCTGAAATGCCAGGCATGTACGAAGGCGAAGACTACGACCTGGCCGGTTTCTGCGTCGGTGTTGTCGAAAAATCCGAAATCATCGACGGTTCCAAGGTGGCTGCCGGTGACGCCCTGCTGGCCCTGCCATCGTCCGGCCCGCACTCCAACGGCTACTCGCTGATCCGCAAGATCATCGAAGTGTCCGGCGCCGACATCGAAACCATCCAGCTCGACGGCAAGCCCTTGACCGACCTGCTGATGGCCCCGACCCGCATCTACGTGAAGCCGTTGCTCAAGCTGATCAAGGACACCGGCGCGGTCAAGGCCATGGCCCACATCACCGGTGGCGGCCTGCTGGACAACATCCCGCGCGTACTGCCTGAAGGCGCCCAGGCGATTGTCGACGTGGCCAGCTGGCAGCGCCCGGCAGTCTTCGACTGGCTGCAAGAGAAAGGCAACGTCAACGAAACCGAGATGCACCGCGTGCTGAACTGCGGCGTGGGCATGGTCATCTGCGTGGCTCAAGAGCACGTTGAAAGCGCGCTGAACGTATTGCGTGAAGCCGGCGAACAGCCTTGGGTCATCGGCCAGATCGCTACCGCCCCTGAAGGCGCGGCTCAGGTTGAACTGAAGAACCTTAAGGCGCACTGATGCCTGCAACCTGTGATGTCGTGGTGCTGCTCTCCGGCACCGGCAGTAACTTGCAGGCCCTGATCGACAGCACGCGCGCCGGCGACAGCCCGGTGCGCATCGCTGCGGTGATTTCCAACCGCAGCGACGCCTACGGCCTGCAACGCGCCAGGGACGCAGGTATCGACACCCGCTCCCTGGATCACAAGGCTTTTGAAGGCCGCGAGGCCTTCGACAGCGCCTTGATCGAACTGATCGACGCCTTCAACCCCAAACTCGTGGTACTGGCCGGCTTCATGCGCATTCTCAGCGCTGACTTCGTGCGTCACTACAACGGGCGTCTGCTGAATATCCACCCGTCCCTGCTGCCAAAATACAAAGGGTTACACACCCACCAGCGTGCCCTGGAGGCCGGCGACACCGAGCACGGCTGCAGCGTGCACTTTGTCACCGAGGAACTCGATGGCGGGCCTCTGGTCGTACAGGCAGTAGTTCCGGTAGAGTCTGCGGACTCTGCGCAGACGCTTGCGCAACGGGTTCACACCCAGGAACACAGGATTTACCCGCTGGCTGTTCGCTGGTTCGCTGAGGGGCGGTTGATTCTTGGCGACCACGGTGCATTATTGGACGGTCAGTTACTTGCGGCCAGCGGCCACTTGATTCGAACCTAGGAGACTTTATGCGTCGCGCCCTGCTCTTTGCTTTTGCGCTGTTCGCCTTGCCTGCCGTGCAAGCGGCAGACCTTCACCCTTTCTCCGCCAGCTACACCGCCGACTGGAAACAGTTGCCCATGAGTGGTTCGGCAGAACGCAGCCTGACCAAGAATGACAACGGCAGCTGGACCTTGAATTTCAAGGCTTCCATGATGATCGCCAGCCTGACTGAAACCAGCGTGATCCGCTTCGACAAAGACGCCCTGCAACCGGTGAGCTACACCTTCGAACGCGGTGGCCTGGGCAAGACGAAGAAGATCAACCTCGACTTCGATCAGACGGCCAAGAAAGTCACCGGCTTTGAAAACAAGGACCCGGTCAACGTGGCCCTTCAAAGCGGCATGCTCGACAAGTCGACCTACCAGCTGGCATTGCAGCGCGATGTGGCAGCCGGCAAGAAAAGCATGAGCTACAACGTCGTCGAAGGCACTGATGTCGATACCTACGACTTCCGCGTGATCGGCCCGGAAAAGGTCCAGACCAAAGCCGGCTCCATCGATGCGATCAAGGTCGAGCGCGTGCGTGACCCGACTCAAAGCAAGCGCATTACCCAAATGTGGTTTGCCAAGGACTGGGGCGGCATCCTGGTTGCCCTGCGCCAGGTCGAGACCGACGGCAAGGAATACAACATCATGCTGCAAGACGGTACCGTTGACGGCAAGGCTGTCAAAGGCAGCTGATCCTCTGCGCAATGAAAGAGCCTCGCGTACGCGGGGCTTTTTTTTGCCTGTCGCCTGACGCCAACATGAAACTTTTGTCATAAAACTCAGCGCCCTGCGACGCAATGTCGCGGTTTCCCTGGGCTCGCGGGATTACTCCAGTTTCTGTAAAGGTGTGTTGCAATTCCTGGTTATTTACTTAGCAAGCTAACAAATAATATAACAAAGGCCTGCGACGCCTTGCCGCAGATCAACCAGAGATTGGAGCAAGCAGATGACTGTAAAAGTAACTGAACGCGACGATGAACATATGTCCCACGAAGCAGTAGCCCACGGGATTCACATCTGGGATGTACACCAGCAAGACCTGCTGGTCGGCATGTTTCACGACGAGGCCGAAGCTCATAATTATAAAAACGAGCTCGAGACCCTTGAGATGAAACGCCAGGCGCAAAGCTCCTGAAACTCTGAAATCCTGTAGATAACCAGCCCCACGCAGCTGGAGTGTCTATAAACACAAACCCCGCCTTTTGAGCGGGGTTTGTGTTTTGGGGGTTGGGGTTGGGATTTTGGGGGCGCTTCGCGCCCCAGCGGGAGCAAGCTCCCTCGCCACAACAAGCTCCCTTGCCACAGCAAGCCCCCTCACCACAACAAGCCGTCTCGCCACAATGTGTGTTTCTAACGCATTACCACATCAGGTCATCAGGGATCTGGTAGGCGGCGTACGGATCATCCTCATCCGGCACCTGGCTTTCGGTCAGCACGTTCATCTGAACGATGCGCTCTGGCGCCCGCTCCTGGATCTTCAGCGCGGCTTCGCGCGGGATCACCTCGTAACCGCCACCGTGATGCACGATCGCCAGGGAGCCGTTGCTCAGCTTGTTACGCATCAGCGTGTTGACCGACAGGCGCTTGACCTTCTTGTCATCCACGAAGTTGTAGTAGTCCTCGGTGGTCAGCTTGGGCAGGCGCGAGGTTTCGATCAATTGCTTGACCTGCGCAACGCGGGCCTTGGCCTCGGCTTTTTCCTGCTGCTGACGGTTCAGTTCCTGGTCGCGCTTGACCTTTTCGGCATGCGCCTGGATGGCCAGGCGCGCCTGGCTATCGTCCGCTTCGGCCTGGCCTTTATGCACCAGGCGCTGCTGTTTCTGTTTCTCTTTGCCGACCTGCTTGGCCTGCTTTTGGTTGACCAGGCCTGCTTTGAGCAACTGGTCGCGAAGGGAAATGCTCATGGTGCTTACTCACTTGGGCAACGGCTCAGCCGCAGCTGGACAGATTCTTTTCCTGGCGTTTGGCTTCGCCCCACAGGGCGTCCAACTCTTCGAGGGTGCAATCTTCTATGGGACGGTGGGTCTCGCGCAATGCCTGTTCGATAAATCGGAAACGTCGTTCGAATTTAGCGTTGGCTAAACGCAAGGCTGCTTCCGGGTCGACCTGGAGGTGACGGGCCAGGTTGACCGCCGCAAACAGCAGGTCACCTACTTCATCGGCGATGGCTGCCGGGTCGTTATCGGCCATGGCTTCGAGCACTTCATCCAGCTCTTCGCGCACGTTATCCACCACGGGCAACGCGGCCGGCCAGTCGAAACCCACCTGCCCGGCACGCTTTTGCAATTTGGCGGCGCGGGAAAGCGCCGGCAAGGCCGTGGGCACATCATCCAGCAGGGATAACTGCTGTGGGACGTCGGACTTTTCCGCACGCTCCTCGGCCTTTATTTCTTCCCAACGCTGCTTGACCTGCTCTTCGCTCAGCTGCGGAATATCCAGCGGCGCGTACAAGTCTCCCGTAGGAAACACATGTGGGTGACGGCGAATCAACTTGCGGGTAATGCTGTCGATCACCCCGGCGAATTCGAAGCGCCCTTCTTCCCGCGCCAGCTGGCTGTAATACACCACCTGGAACAACAGGTCGCCCAGTTCACCTTGCAGGTGATCAAAATCCCCGCGTTCGATCGCATCGGCGACTTCGTAGGCTTCTTCCAGGGTGTGGGGGACGATGGTGGCGTAGGTTTGCTTGATGTCCCACGGGCAACCGTATTGTGGGTCGCGCAGGCGGTTCATCAGGTGCAGCAGGTCTTCAAGTGAATACATCAGTCTCTTTCCGCAGAAGTGGGAACGCTGAGGATCAAATGTGGGAGCGGGCTTGCTCGCGAAGGCGTCGTGTCAGTTGCCTGATATTTGACAGACACATCGCCTTCGCGAGCAAGCCCGCTCCCACAGTTCAGTCCGCGCTCGTCCAGCTACTCATGGCGTGCGATTACGCCTGGTCTCAATGATGTTCGGCAACTGGGAAATACGCCCCAGCAACCGACCCAACGCGTCCAGCCCCGGAATCTCGATGGTCAGGGACATCAGCGCCGTGTTGTCCTCTTTGTTCGAGCGGGTGTTGACCGCCAGCACGTTGATCCGCTCATTGAGCAGTACCTGCGACACATCACGCAGCAGCCCGGAACGGTCGTAGGCACGAATGATGATGTCCACCGGATAGGTCAACACCGGCACCGGGCCCCAACTGACCTGGATGATCCGCTCCGGCTCGCGCCCGCCCAGTTGCAACACCGAGGCACAGTCCTGGCGGTGAATGCTCACCCCGCGGCCCTGAGTGATGTAACCGACGATGGCGTCGCCCGGCAATGGCTGGCAGCAGCCGGCCATTTGCGTCATCAGGTTGCCGACGCCCTGGATCTGGATATCGCCCCGCTTGCCCGGCTTGTAGCCGGTGGCCTTGCGTGGAATCAGTTCCAGCTGTTCGCTGCCCCGCTCCGGCTCAACCAGTTGCTGGGCCAGGTTGACCAACTGCGCCAGGCGCAGATCGCCGGCACCGAGGGCGGCGAACATGTCTTCGGCGATCTTCATGTTGGCCTTTTCGGCCAGCTTGTCGAAGTCCACCTGCGGCAGGCCCAGGCGTGCCAATTCGCGCTCGAGCAAGGTCTTGCCGGCGGCGACGTTCTGGTCGCGCGCCTGCAATTTGAACCAGTGGACGATCTTCGCCCGCGCCCTGGACGTGGTGATGTAGCCCAGGTTCGGGTTCAGCCAGTCGCGGCTCGGCGTACCGTGCTTGCTGGTGATGATCTCGACCTGTTCACCGGTCTGCAGGCTGTAGTTGAGCGGCACGATGCGCCCGTTGATCTTGGCGCCACGGCAGTTGTGGCCGATCTCGGTGTGCACCCGGTACGCAAAATCCAGCGGTGTGGCGCCCTTGGGCAGGTCGATCGCGTGGCCGTCGGGGGTGAAGATGTAGACCCGGTCAGGTTCGATATCCACCCGCAGCTGGTCGGCCAAACCGCCGATGTCGCCCAGCTCTTCGTGCCACTCCAGCACCTGGCGCAACCAGGAGATTTTCTCTTCGTACTGGTTCGACCCGGCCTTGACGTCGGTGCCCTTGTAGCGCCAGTGAGCGCATACGCCCAGCTCCGCCTCTTCGTGCATCGCGTGGGTGCGGATCTGTACTTCCAGTACCTTGCCCTCGGGGCCGATCACTGCCGTGTGCAATGAGCGGTAACCGTTTTCCTTGGGGTTGGCGATGTAGTCGTCGAATTCCTTGGGGATGTGCCGCCACAGCGTGTGCACGATACCCAGCGCGGTGTAGCAGTCGCGCATTTCCGGCACCAGCACACGCACGGCGCGCACGTCGTAGATCTGGCTGAAGGCCAGGCCCTTGCGCTGCATTTTGCGCCAGATGGAATAGATGTGTTTGGCCCGGCCGCTGATGTCGGCTTCAACCCCGGTGGCCTGCAATTCCGTGCGTAACTGGCTCATCACGTCGGCGATAAAGCGCTCACGGTCCAGCCGCCGCTCATGGAGCAGCGTGGCAATCTGTTTGTATTGATCGGGTTCGAGGTAACGGAAGGACAAGTCCTCCAGTTCCCACTTGATATGGCCGATGCCCAGGCGGTGGGCCAGCGGCGCGTAGATGTCGAACACCTCGCGGGCGACGCGGTTGCGCTTTTCGTCGTCGGCGGTTTTCACCGCCCGAATCGCGCAGGTACGCTCGGCCAGCTTGATCAAGGCGACGCGCACGTCGTCGACCATCGCCACCAGCATCTTGCGCAGGTTTTCCACCTGGCCCTGGGTGCCCAGCACCATCGACTGACGCGGGCTGAGGCTGGCACTGATCGCCGCCATGCGCAGCACGCCGTCGATCAGCTTGGCCACCACGGTGCCGAAACGCTGGCTGACGGTGGGCAGTTGAATATGCCCTTCACGCACGCCGCGATACAGCACCGCCGCGATCAGCGAATCCTGATCGAGCTTGAGATCGGCGAGGATCTCGGCGATTTCCAACCCGGTGCGAAAGCTTGAAGTGCCTTCGGCCCACAGGTTCTTCGCCGCATTGTCTTGCTGTTCAGACTCACGAGCGAACTCGCAGGCTGCTTTCAAGGCTTCACGGTCCAGTGCCGGGTCGACACTGATGGCATGATCCAGCCATGCCTCGAGATTGATACTGCCGTCGGTGTTGATCGGCTGGTGTGCTCTCACCTGTACCATCTTGCTTACCTTCCCTACGACGCACCTTTTAGTGCGTCAAAATCATCGCTGACCTGCTTTACAAAAAAAGCTTGTGCACGCTCCCTGGCAGGTCACAGGCCCAGGAGATGCAGGCCAGTCGGATTAAACGGGCATCCTAGCCCGCTTCAAATAACGCCATGGCCTCGACATGGGCCGTCTGGGGAAACATGTCGAGGATCCCGGCACGTTTTAGCCGGTAGCCTTGCTTGACCAACTCGACCGTGTCCCGCGCCAGCGTTGCCGGATTGCAGGACACATACACCAGGCGATCAGCCCCCAGGGTAGCGAGCTTGCGCACAACCTCCAGGGCACCATCGCGGGGTGGGTCCAAGAGTACCGCAGAAAAGCCCTGTTTGGCCCATTCCGCGTCGGTCAAAGGCTGGGACAAATCGGCCTGAAAAAACTGAACATTATGCAAATTATTGCTGACGGCATTCTGTGCCGCCCGGTCCACCATGGCCTGCACCCCTTCCACCGCCACCACTTCCCGCACTTGGCGGGCCAGCGGCAAGGCGAAGTTGCCCAAGCCACAAAACAAATCCAGCACCCGCTCGTCGGGCTTTGGCGCCAGCCAATCCAGCGCCTGGGCGACCATCGCCTGGTTGACCCCGGCGTTGACCTGCACAAAGTCTCCCGGGCGGTACGCCAACTGCAAATCCCACGGTTCCAGACGATAGCCCAAGGCCTGGTCTGGTTCGACCGGTTGCGGCTGGCCCTCGCCATGCAGCCACAGTTGGGCTTCATGGAACGTGCAAAATTCCTGCAGGATCGTCAGGTCCGCTTCGGACAAGGGCGCCATGTGTCGCAACAACACGGCAATCGACGAACCACTGAATAATTCCACATGCCCCAACGCCTGAGGCTTGCTCAAGCGCCGCAGCATGTTGGGCAAACGCTGCATGATCGGTTGCAAGGCCTGTACCAGCACCGGGCAATCGTCGATGGCGACGATGTCCTGGCTGGCCACGGCACGAAAGCCGACCTCGAGTTTCTTCGCCTTGGCATCCCAGCGCACGGCCACGCGGGCGCGGCGACGATAGCCGAATTCCGGCCCGCTCAAAGGCGCGGCCCACTCCTGGGGTTCGACACCTGCCACACGGGATAATTGCTCGGCGAGCATGCGCTGTTTCAGGGCGAGTTGTTCGTCGTGGGGCAAGTGTTGCAGGCTGCAACCGCCGCAACGGCCGGCGTGGACACAGGGTGCCGGACGGCGCAGTTCGCTGGCGGTAAATACGCGCTCGGTGCGCGCCTCGACCACTTTGCCGTGGGCGCCCAACACCCGCGCTTCCACCTCTTCGCCGGCCAGCGCACCCACGACAAACCAGGTGCGGCCTTCAAAGAACACAATGCCGCGGCCGTCGTTGGCCAGGCGCTCGATGGTCAGGCGCTGCTTCTTGCCTACAGGAATCTGTGGGGCCCGGCTGCCGCCCGTCGGTTGGAAGCGCAGGCCTCTCTCGTGCTTGGCCATCAGTTGGGCGCGTCGAAAATGCCGGTCGACAGGTAACGGTCGCCACGGTCACAGATGATCGCGACGATCACCGCGTTTTCCAACTCCTGGGACAAGCGCAACATCCCGGCCACGGCGCCACCGGACGACACGCCGCAGAAGATGCCTTCTTCACGGGCCAGGCGGCGGGTGGTGTCTTCAGCTTCACGCTGGGCCATGTCGATGATGCGATCGACGCGAGCCGCGTTGTAGATCTTCGGCAAGTACTCCTCGGGCCAACGACGGATCCCCGGGATCGCTGCGCCTTCCATCGGTTGCAGGCCGACGATCTGGATCTCGGGGTTCTGCTCCTTGAGGTAGCGCGAGTTGCCCATGATGGTGCCGGTGGTGCCCATCGAACTCACGAAGTGAGTGATGGTGCCCTGGGTCTGGCGCCAGATTTCCGGGCCAGTGGTGGTGTAGTGCGCCTCGGGGTTGTCGCCGTTGGCGAACTGGTCCAGCACCAGGCCACGGCCTTCGGCAGCCATACGCTCGGCGAGGTCGCGGGCGCCTTCCATGCCTTCTTCCTGGGTGACCAGGATCAACTCGGCGCCGTAGGCGGTCATCGCCGCCTTGCGCTCGGCGCTGCCGTTGTCGGGCATGATCAGGACCATCTTGTAGCCCTTGATCGCCGCGGCCATGGCCAGGGCAATCCCGGTGTTACCGGAGGTGGCTTCGATCAGGGTGTCGCCGGGCTTGATCTGCCCACGCAACTCGGCGCGGGTGATCATCGACAACGCCGGGCGGTCCTTGACCGAGCCGGCCGGGTTGTTCCCTTCGAGCTTGAGCAACAAGGTATTGCTGGTGTTGCCCGGCAGGCGCTGCAAGCGGACCAGCGGGGTGTTGCCGACGCAATCGGCGATGGTGGGGTACTGCAAGGTCATGGCGTATTCGCAATCCAGACTGCGGGGGCGACTATCATACCGGGAAAGGCTGGCGGGCCATATCACGCAAAGTGTGGTGCTTATCGCTTAATGGAATAAGTCAGGCGGGGCCGTGGTTTCTCTGGAACACTTCGTCGCCCATCGCGGCAATCTGTCCTTCGATCAATGCCTCGAACGGTTTCAGCAGCGGCTCAAATGAGGTGGGCGCTTCAAGCACCTGCAACGCCTGCACGATGGCCTCCACCGTCGACAACGCTCCGGGCCCCGGTGCCTTGCGCAGCCGATAACGGGACACGGCGCCTTCCGCCAGCGTCACCCGAGGCAGCGCCGCCAATAAAGGATTGAGGTGCAGCAACTTGCGCGCCTTGCGCCAGGTGCCGTCCGGCACCACCAGCAGCAACGGTTCGTCGGATGGCGTATAGGCCTGCAAGGGTTGGGCATTTTCGTCCGGGAACAACAGACGCGCCTGATAACCCGGCGGATTCAACAACGCCTGCAAATCCTCAAACACCTCCCCCACCACCAACTGCGCATTCACCAAGCCCAGCGCCGCCAACCGCGCGGTATTCAAGGCGTGATTGACCTCACTCGGATGCTGCAACAGCAACACCCGGGTTCGGCTATCCAGCCGGGGAATCAGCGCGCACAGGCAGTGAGTGGTGGGCCGCAGGCAGCGGGAGCATTGGGGTCTGGACATGGGTTTTCAGGCCTGGTTGAGCTGGGCTTTGAGTAAATCGCGGAAGGTCTGGATCAGGGGTTCGCGGCTGCGGCCCCGGCGCATGATCATTGAGAACGGCGCCTGGTAACCAAAGGTCGCCGGCAGCAGTACCCGCAAATCCCCTTTGTCGGCCCAGGCCTGGGCGTAGTGTTCCGGGAGGTAGCCGATGTAGGCGCCGGACAGCACCAGGATCAATTGCGCCTCCATACTTTCCACCGTGGCGGCGCTGTGCTTGAAGCCGTGACGCGCCAGTTCGGCCTGGCTCCAGTAACCACGACCGACCATGCGTTGCTGGGTGATGACTTGTTCGGGAATGCGCCGCTCGTTGAACAATGGGTGACGGGTGCTGCAATACAGCCAGTGCTGTTCGCGGTACAGCGGCATATAGATCAGCCCGCTCATCCGGTTGGAAAACGCACCGATGGCCAGGTCCAGGCGATTGTCCTGGACGCCGAGTTGCAACTCGTAAGGACTCATCACCGACAGGTGCAAATGCACCGCCGGGTGTTCCTGACTGTAGGCGCCGATCACTTCGGCAAACGGCAAGGCCTTGTCGCTGACGGTGGAGTCGAGTACGCCGAGTTTCAGGGTGCCGCGCAGTTCGCCTTTGAGCGCGGCGGCGTATTGCTCGAAGCCTTCCAGCTCGCCCAGCAGGCGCAGGGTTTCCTGATGAAACAACTCGCCCTTGCTGGTGAGGCTGAACCCGCCCCGCCCGCGATGGCACAGCACCAGGCCCAACGCGGCTTCCAGCTGGCTCATGTAAGTGCTGATGGCCGAGGTCGACAGGTTGAGTTCGTGCTGGGCATTGGCGAAACCCTGGTGCCGCACGACGCTGACGAAGATGCGCAGGAGTTTCAGGTCGGGCAAGGCGTTGGCCATGGGCTCTCCAGAGGCAAACATAAAACCTGTAGGAGCGGGCTTGCTCGCGAATGCGGTGTTTCAATCGAACCCTCCGTGACTGACACACCGTATTCGCGAGCAAGCCCGCTCCCACATTTGAACCGAGTTTACCTCAGGCATTAGTTTAGAAAAATCTGAACTAAGTATTTGCCCCTGCCGATTCTTCCCTTCCCATGCATTTCGCAGAATCGGCTTCTAATAAACAAAACGATGAGGCAATCCCGTGGACAAGATTTTCCACCAACCACTGGGCGGCAACGAAATGCCGCGCTTCGCCGGCATCGCCACCATGATGCGTCTTCCCCATCTGCAATCGGCCAAGGGCCTGGATGCCGCCTTCGTCGGCGTGCCACTGGACATCGGCACCTCCCTGCGTGCCGGCACCCGTTTCGGGCCGCGGGAAATTCGCGCCGAATCGGTGATGATCCGCCCTTACAACATGGCCACCGGCGCCGCGCCGTTTGACTCGCTGTCGGTTGCCGACATCGGCGATGTGGCGATCAACACCTTCAACCTGCTGGACGCCGTGCGCATCATCGAAGAAGCCTACGACGAAATCCTCGAACACAATGTGATCCCGATGACCCTGGGTGGCGACCACACCATCACCCTGCCGATCCTGCGGGCGATCCACAAGAAACACGGCAAGGTCGGGCTGGTGCACATCGATGCCCACGCCGACGTCAACGACCACATGTTCGGCGAGAAAATCGCCCACGGCACCACCTTCCGCCGCGCGGTGGAAGAAGGCTTGCTGGATTGCGACCGCGTGGTGCAAATCGGCCTGCGCGCCCAGGGCTACACCGCCGAAGACTTCAACTGGAGCCGCAAACAGGGCTTCCGTGTGGTCCAGGCCGAAGAATGCTGGCATCACTCGCTGGCGCCCCTGATGGCTGAAGTGCGCGAGAAAGTCGGCGGTGGCCCGGTGTACCTGAGCTTCGATATCGACGGCATCGACCCAGCCTGGGCGCCCGGCACCGGCACCCCGGAAATCGGTGGCTTGACCACGATCCAGGCGATTGAAATCATCCGCGGCTGCCAAGGCCTGGATCTGATTGGTTGCGACCTGGTAGAAGTTTCGCCGCCGTACGACACCACCGGCAACACCTCGCTGCTGGGCGCCAACCTGCTGTACGAAATGCTCTGCGTATTGCCGGGCGTGGCGCACCGCTGATGAGCGCCCAGGCCGAGGTTTTAAAAGCCGCGGCCGACCTAGTGTCGGCCTTCGCCCGCAATGATCGCGACGCCTACTTCGGTGCGTTCAGTGCCGATGCCAGCTTCGTGTTCTACACCCTCCCCCAGCCGCTGCTGAGTCGCGATGCCTACCAGGTGTTGTGGGACAGCTGGCGCCGGGACGAGGGATTTGAGGTGCTGTCCTGCACCTCAAGCAACGCTTTCGTCAGCCTGCACGGTGACGTCGCGGTATTTGTGCATGACGTGGCCACCGAGCTGCGCATGAACGGGGAGCAATTCTTTAGCCAGGAACGCGAGACCATTGTCTTCAAGCGGCAAGGGGATCGCACACAACAAAAAGAAGGCCTGTGGCTGGCCTGTCACGAACATTTGTCCGCTATGCCGGAAGGGCTGCCGCCCCATTAGCCAATGTGATCGGAGCAGATCATGAATAATAAAAACAACGAAAACAGTATTCGCAACATAGAAACCAACGGCGTCGAACAGATCCCGGACCACGAACGTACCGCCGGGCCGAAGGATTTGTTTCGCCTGATTTTCGGCGGTGCCAACACCTTCGCCACCGCGGTGCTGGGGAGCTTTCCGGTGCTGTTTGGCTTGTCGTTCCAGGCCGGCGTCTGGGCGATTGTGCTGGGCGTGCTGGTGGGTGCGGTAATCCTCGCCCCCATGGGTCTGTTCGGTCCGATCAATGGCACCAACAACGCCGTGTCTTCCGGTGCGCACTTTGGTGTGCACGGGCGGATTGTCGGCTCGTTCCTGTCGCTGCTGACCGCTATCGCGTTCTTCTCACTGTCGGTGTGGAGCTCAGGCGATGCACTGGTGGGCGGTGCGAAACGTCTGGTGGGCTTGCCGGAAACCGACCTGACCCTGGGCCTGGCCTACGGCGTCTTCGCCATTCTCGTATTGACGGTGTGCATCTACGGCTTTCGCTTCATGCTGTGGGTCAACCGCATTGCAGTATGGGCGGCGAGCCTGCTGTTCCTGTTGGGCATCTTCGCCTTCGCACCCGCTTTCGACAGTCACTTCGCCGGCACCGTTGCCCTCGGCCAGACCGGTTTCTGGGCGGCGTTTATCGGTGCGGCACTGGTGGCCATGAGCAACCCGATTTCCTTCGGGGCGTTCCTCGGTGACTGGTCACGCTACATCCCACGGGAAACCTCGAAGATGCGGATCATGCTGGCGGTGGTGTTCGCACAGATCGCGACGTTGATCCCGTTCCTGTTCGGCCTGGCCACCGCGACCATCGTGGCAGTCAAGGCACCGGACTATATCGCGGCCAACAACTATGTCGGCGGCCTGCTGGCGGTGGCACCGAGCTGGTTCTTCCTGCCGGTGTGCCTGATCGCGGTGATCGGCGGCATGTCCACCGGCACTACCTCGCTGTATGGCACCGGCCTGGACATGTCCAGCGTATTCCCGCGCCTGCTGTCCCGGGTCAAGGCGACGCTGCTGATCGGGGTGATGTCGATTGCCTTCATCTTTATCGGACGTTTCGCCGCCAACCTGGTGCAGAGCGTGTCGACCTTCGCCGTGCTGATCATCACCTGCACCACGCCGTGGATGGTGATGATGATCATCGGCCTGATCGTGCGCCGGGGTTACTACTGCCCGGATGACCTGCAAGTGTTCACTCGCGGCGAAACCGGCGGGCGCTACTGGTTCAGCCATGGCTGGAACTGGCGCGGCCTGGGGGCCTGGATCCCGAGTGCGCTGGTGGGCCTGTGCTTCGTCAACCTGCCGGGGCAGTTTGTCGGGCCGCTGGGCAACCTCGCCGACGGCATCGACATCAGCTTGCCGGTGACCCTGGGCCTGGCCTCGCTGGTGTACCTGACACTGCTTCGCGTGTTCCCTGAACCGGCTGCCGTCTACGGGCCGACTGTGGCGAGGGAGCCTGCTCCCGTTCGACTGCGCAGCAGTCGCGAGGCCGCCTGATGAATTGCATGGAATGGATTGGGGCTGCTGCGCAGCCCAGCGGGAGCACGCTCCCTCGCCACACAGCCCCCTTTAGCCCCACATAAAAAAGATAATCGGAGACTCGCCGTCATGGCCTTAGATCTATTCGTCGTCCTCATCTACGCCGCCGGCATGCTGGTGCTCGGCTACTATGGCATGCGCCGCGCCAAGACCCATGAAGACTACCTGGTGGCCGGCCGCAACCTCGGCCCGACGCTGTACATGGGCACCATGGCCGCCACGGTGCTGGGCGGTGCGTCCACCGTCGGCACCGTGCGCCTGGGCTATGTACATGGTATTTCCGGTTTCTGGCTGTGCGCCGCGCTGGGCGCGGGGATCATTGCGCTGAACCTGTTCCTGGCCAAGCCGCTGCTGAAACTGAAAATCTTCACCGTGACCCAGGTCCTGGAGAAACGCTACAACCCCATGGCCCGCCAAGCCAGTGCGGTGATCATGCTGGCCTACGCGCTGATGATCGGCGTGACCTCGATCCTGGCCATCGGCACCGTGCTGCAAGTGTTGTTCGACCTGCCGTTCTGGATGTCGGTATTGGTAGGCGGTGGCGTGGTGGTGGTGTACTCGACCATTGGCGGCATGTGGTCGCTGACCCTGACCGACATCGTGCAGTTCGTGATCAAGACGGTCGGCCTGATGTTTATCCTGCTGCCAATCTGCCTGTACCGCGTCGGCGGTTGGGATGAATTGGTGGCCAAGCTGCCCGCGTCGAATTTCAGCTTCACTGAAATCGGCTGGGACACCATCATCACCTACTTCATGATCTACTTCTTCGGCATCCTGATCGGCCAGGACATCTGGCAACGGGTGTTCACCGCCCGTGACGAAAAGGTCGCCCAGTACGCAGGCACCTTCGCCGGTTTCTACTGCATCCTCTACGGCCTGGCCTGTGCGCTGATCGGCATGGCCGCCCACGTACTGATCCCGGACCTGGACAACGTCAACAATGCGTTCGCCGCCATCGTCAAAGTCTCGCTGCCCGACGGTATCCGCGGCCTGGTGATCGCCGCTGCACTGGCCGCGATGATGTCCACCGCCAGCGCCGGCTTGCTCGCCGCTTCCACCGTATTGACCGAAGACCTGCTGCCGCGCCTGCGTGGTGGCAAGCAGTCGAGCTTGAAGATCAACCGTCTGTTTACCTTGCTGACCGGTATCGCTGTGTTGGGTATCGCGCTGGTGGTGAATGATGTGATCAGCGCACTGACCCTGGCGTACAACCTGTTGGTGGGCGGCATGTTGATCCCGCTGATCGGGGCGATTTTCTGGAAGCGTGCGACAACTTCCGGGGCGATCACCTCCATGACCCTGGGCTTTGTGACCGCGCTGGTGTTCATGATCAAGGATGGTTTGGACGCCAATACACCGATCTACTACAGCCTGGGTGTGGGCCTGGTGAGTTTTGTGCTGGTGAGTTTGCTGTCCCGTCGTCCGGAGGCTGTTGCGGCTCGGGCGATCTGAACGAATAGTTGAAAGTAGCTTTCTTCAGCGGGTGCGACGTCGGATGTCGCACCCGTTTTTTTATTCCCACATTGCCGAAACCGCCGGCGCTCTGGCCTGGATGACTTCCTGGACCAAAGAGGCCCATACCAATCCCTGCGTGGTGCCCCCGGCATAAGTTGCCCCTGCGACAATGCGGTTGTAGGCGGACCAATGCACGATTGAAAGTCCATCTGCGGTGCCGGGCCTGGCACATTCGATTTGTTGCAAGTCGCCACGTTCGATTGCGCGGCTGCAGGACTTTGGAAAGTGTCGAGAAACGGCAGCCAGGCACGCCGCCCGTATCTGTTCCTTGTACTGCGGCGTCGAATCGGGCGGCACCTGCCCGGCGGAGACAAGGATGCAGTTCCCGTCCAGGCGGCAATTCATGACGCCGATTGGCAGGTCGTACTGCAGCTTGAGTCCGCGCATGTCGACACCTTCATCATCAACGGCGCGCAGCTTGAAAAACCAGCCAATGATCGGGATGATCTCTGGTTCGTCCACCCCCATGGCCGTGACGACAAAGTGCTCTCTACTCAGATCGGCAATTTGGACCGGACTCAGGTGCCGTGGCAGGAATTCAACCCCGGAGCGCTGCAAAAGCGCCACCATCTCATCCATTAAATGGATAAATTCCAGATCGTAGCCCGACACCTCAATCGCCCGCCCGACCTCGGGAACTCCATACATTGTCTGGAATTGCAGCTGACTGATCTCTGCAAGCTCTCGCCCCGGCTTGCCACTCGGCCAAGGCCTGTTTTCGATATCACGTTGCTCGCGGATCGCAGCCTCCGTGCCACTGGAGCCGTCCACATAGGCTCGTACAATTCGCGACCGTGCAAATCGTGCCAGCGATGGGTTGTCGGCCAGGAATTTTTCAAACAGCTCGATGCCTGCGCGATTGCACTCAATGGCCAGGTACTGATTTGCGGGAGTCAGGTAATCGTTAGGCAGCGGTTTTGCAGTCGTCTCCGTTGCTGATAGATGGCGCATGTTCACCTGCTTGTGACTGGCACCATCGCGCTGCTGATTTCCTCCGTAAACCGTGACCTGATAATTTGCCAGGCGGAACATCACGGCTTGGAGCAGCCCGTTGATACCTCTGCCGATGATCGACACACGCGGCGCACCGTCATCGGCTTGCCGAGAGGGGATCGCCAATGAGTGTGCGAGTTTGCGCCGGACAAGGCCGCGCAAGGCCATCAAGCTCAGTTGCACCGAGACCGCATAGTCGAGGTCGCAATGGCAGGCTTCGGTGGTGGCCGCCTGTGTGGTCAGCGTCGCCGGCTTGTACCACGTGGAGACACTGCAGCCGAGCGCTTGTGTGCGCACCCGAAACGCATCCAGTGTCCTGGGGCCGTAGTCCAATATGAGCTGGATGTCTTCGGAGATTGCCAGGGCCTGCAACGCATCGTCGCTAAAGACATCCGGCTTGGCGACACAGACAAGGCGAGCCTTCCTGTGCAGGCACTGAATGAGGGTCCGATCAATGCGATAAATGGATTCATCATTCAGGGATAAGCATAGGGCGACTGCATTGGCCCCCTCGAGCGCCTCAAGCCAGTCGTCAACCAATGAAACCCTACAATCGGAAGAGGCTTTCCCGAAACTGTCCGGCACTCGTTCGCGTCGATACAACACCTTAATCCGAACATCCGGATCTCGAGCAAGCAACAACTTAACAAGCTCTTTCCCTACATTGCCGTATCCCAGCACACAGATGTCATGGGGCAAGGAGCCATCGGCCAGCGTCAGCCAGTGCGCAATATAGGCAGCAACATGCGGCGCATTGACCCCTGGCGTATTAATCACTCGAACATTGTTGGACTCGCACAGATCCAATCGGATCTTATCCAGACTAGTACCTCTGCGGACCAAACAGAGTTCGCCAAATGGGTGGGATATACGCCATTGGTTGATGACGTCGGCATCAATAACCTGGTCTGCGACAACGAGCGTTGATGGGCGCAGCAGTGCAATCTGTATAAGCAGAGCCTGCTTGGTTAACGTCGGCGGGAAAAACACCACGTTGCCGGGTGCATCAGCTTTCCAGCCACGCGATGCAGGGGCGATATGCAAGATGTTTTCGGTGGTGGCAATAAGTGACGCGGCGACTGGCGGAACGGAAGAGAACATCATGGTTTTGTCTCCAACAGTTCTGACTGGCTCCTACTCCGGAGAGCGCAACTCAATGAAGTTGGGGGCTTGCAAGAGCTGCAAACGCTACAAATCTTTTCGTGATGAAACTCAACCTACGCCTATCCTATTAATCAAATAAGCCCGTCGACTCTGACAAACAGGTAGTCCAATTCCGATACTTAATGGCAAAACTCGACTGACGCGCACACGCCCGGAATACCAATCGGTATTACCGTGGCGTTATTAAATTAAATATTTTAAGGATTATTCCGATAGCAGGCGTCTTGAGAAAATCACCAAACCCCGGAAATGAAAACGTCCGGCCAAAGCCAGACGAAGAATTGAAGTACACAGCAACGGGTCATGATCAATCATGACTCCAATACATAGGCAAACCACCTGGCCGCGCCCAAACAAACATGCTTGAGCGCTTTCCAGGACTTACCTGCGACGCGGGCGACGCTGCTCGTCATCGGTGCGGATTGGCACCGGTTGCAGCGGTGGCTCGATCAAGCCGAGTGCGACGCCGAGGTCGTGCAGCCAGTTTTGCAGTTTCTCTTTCATGGTGCCCCCTTGGGGTAATGCCGAGCGGCTGGAATTCTGTGGCCGCTTCCTACAGATAGTAGTCTTAAGTCTTACGTATTGCTTGAACGAAACCACAACGAACTATTACTGAATTGATCAAAATCCTGACGGATCGTTCAAGCAATCGCTCGGGTTTCGGTTTCCGGTAGCACCTTGCCCTCCTGCTGCAGGTCAATCCACGCATTGAGGTTAGCGCCGAGCATGCCCTTGCGCCACATCAACCAGGTGGTGGCGCTGGCAAAAGGCTCGGCCAGCGGATGAATGGACACGCTGTCCTTGCCCGGCAGGCTGTCGAGCATCGATTCCGACATCAACGCCACGCCGGAACCGGCGATTACACAGGCCAGCATGCCCTGGTAGGACTCGATCTCGATGGCCCGGCCCATGGCCACGCGATCGTGGGAAAACCAGGCTTCCAGGCGCGCCCGATAAGAACAACTGCGTCGGAAAGTGAACACCGAACGGCCGGCAACATCCTGCGGCCCACGCACCGGCGGATGATCCGCCTCGCAGATCAGCAGCAGGCGCTCTTCGCACAGCGGCACGCCGTCGAGGGTGGCCAGGGTCAACGGCCCATCCACCAATGCGGCGTCCAGGCGCCCGGTGATCAAGCCTTCCAGCAGTTCACCGCTGGGCGCTGACTGCACCTGCAGGTTCACCATCGGATACGCCTTGTGGTAACGCGCCAGCAGCTTGGGCAAATGAATCGCCGCCGTGCTGTACATGCTGCCAAGCACAAAGTCCCCAGCCGGTTGCCCGCCTTGCACCGCGCCATGGGCTTCGTCATGCAGGGCCAGCAGGCGCGCACTGTAGTCCAGCAGCACTTTGCCTGCAGGAGAAAGCTGCAAGCGCTGGCGCTCGCGCACGAACAGTTCGACGCCCAGCTGTTCTTCCATCTGTTTAAGCCGGGTCGACAGGTTGGACGGCACCCGGTGCAAGCGCTCAGCGGCACGGGTGATGGAGCCTTCCTCGGCCACGGCCTGGAAAATCCGCAATTGACTGAACTCCATCACCATTCTCCAAAACTGAACAAGTTACTCACTATTATTCATTTTTAAAGAAAGTCAATCCGCTTTAGCCTGATGGTCACTCGCTGCTCCCAGGAAAAACCACCATGTCACCGCTGATCCGCTTACTCGCCAGCTTTATCGCCCTGATGATGGCCATGGGCATAGGTCGATTCGCACTCACCCCGCAAATGCCGCATTTGCTCAGTGAAGGGCAGATCGACCTGACCGGCGCCGGCCTGATTGCGGCCGCCAACTACCTGGGTTATTTCGTCGGCGCGGTGGATTCGATCTTTGCCCGCAGCCATCACCATGTACGCGGGCGTTTGTACGGCGGGCTGTGGCTGTGTGTGCTGCTGACCCTGGCGTCGTACTGGGCCCACGGGTTCTGGCCGCATCTGTTGTTGCGCTTTGGTACCGGTGTAGCCAGTGCCTGGGCGCTGGTGATGATTACCAGCCTGAGCCAGCCGCTGGCCATTGCGGCCGGGCGCCCACGCCTGGGTGCGCTGGTATTTGCCGGGCCGGGGCTGGGGATTCTGTTGACCGGGTTGCTGGCGCTGGGCTCCAACCTGTTGGGGCAAGACTCTGCAACCTTGTGGCTGGTGTATGGGGTGGTCGCCCTGGTCATGCTGCTGGCAATCCTGCCGTTCCTGCCCAAGCCTTCCGCTGCCGACTCGCCCGTTGCCAGCCACACCGCCGTGGCCAGCAACGGCAGCATCACACATCTGTGCTGGATCTACGTGTTGTATGGCCTTGGCTACATCATCCCGGCGACATTCCTGTCACAGATGGCCAGCGCGCAATTCAAGGGAGCATGGCAAGCAGACCTGTTCTGGCCCTGCTTTGGCCTGGCTGCCGCGATTGGCGTGGTGGCGGCAAGTTTGCGCCGCAAGGACCCGGACACCACCCGTCGCTGGCTGATGACAACCCTTTGGCTGCAAGCGGCCGGCGTGTTTGCCTGCCTGCTGGGCAACGGTTGGGGGCTGGCGCTGGGGGTGTTGCTGTGCGGTGGGCCATTCCTGGCGTGCATGCAACTGGTGATGGCACGCTTGCGTGAGGTCGCCCCCCACGGCTACCAGCGCAGCACCGGGTTGCTGACCGCCAGCTTTGCGATCGGCCAATTGAGCGGTCCGTTGCTGGCGTCGGTGAGCAGCCACCTCAGCGGCGGCCTGCAACCGGCGCTGGTGGTAGCAGGCGCCGGTTTGTTGGTGGCCGGATCGGTGCTGGTCAGCCGGCAACCATCGACACAGGCGCACGAACCTGTTCACGCCGCGCCAGCACCAGGAAAAACAGCCCACCCAGGAAGCAGCCGGTAAACCAGGCGAAATTGGCCATGCCCTGCAGCACCGGGGTGAAGGTGATCGCGACGCCCACCAGCGTCGCGGGCACCAGCGCCTTGACCGCCGTCCAGTTCACGCCGCCGTCAAAGTAGTAGCGCCCGCTCGGGCTGTCATCGAACAACGCATCCACGTCGATCTTCTGTTTTTTGATCAGGTAGAAATCCACCAGCAGAATCCCGAACAACGGCCCGATAAACGCGGCGAGGATATCGAGGGTGTAGTGGATCATCAGCGGGTTGTTGAACAGGTTCCATGGGGTGATGAAGATCGAGGCCACCGCCGCAATCATTCCACCGGCACGCCAGCTGATTTTGCTCGGTGCCACGTTGGCGAAGTCAAAGGCCGGCGAGACGAAGTTGGCGACGATGTTGATGCCGATAGTCGCAGTGACAAAGGCGAACGCCCCCAGCAACACAGCCATGTCATTGTCGATGCGCGAAACGGTGGCAATCGGGTCGTGGAGCATTTCGCCGAACACCGGCAAGGTGCCCGAGACGATCACCACGGTGACCAGGGAGAACGCCAGGAAATTTACCGGCAAGCCCCAGAAATTTCCGCGACGCACGTCTTTCATCGTGCGGCAGTAGCGGCTGAAATCACCGAAGTTCAAGGTCGGCCCGGAAAAGTACGACACCACCAACGCGGTTGCCACGATGATTTGGCCAAACGCCTGCCAGCCTGAGAGGGATTTTTCCGCCAGGGTGAAGCTGATATTGGCCCAGCCAGCCTTCCAGACGATCCAGCCTGCCAGGGCAAACATCACCGCATAGACCACAGGCCCCGCCCAGTCGATGAAACGACGGATGGACTCCATGCCCGCCCAGAACACCAGCGCCTGGAGCGTCCACAGGCTGAGGAAACCGAACCAGCCCAGGTACGACAGGCCGGCAAAGTGCGGCTCTGCGTATACCGCCATCTGTGGGAAAAAGCGCAGCACCACGATGATCAATGCGCTGGACGCCAGGTATGTCTGGATCCCGTACCAGGCCACTGCGATCAACCCACGAATCACCGCCGGGATATTCGCCCCGAATACCCCAAAGGCCAACCGGCAGATTACCGGGTACGGCACTGCCGCCTGCTGGCTCGGCTTGGCCACCAGGTTGGCGATCAATTGCACAATACAAATCCCGGCGAGCAAGGCGATCAATACCTGCCAACTGGCCAGCCCCAGGGCGAACAGGCTGGCGGCGAATACGTAGCCGCCGACGCTGTGCACGTCGCTCATCCAGAAGGCGAAGATGTTGTACCAGTTCCATTTTTGCGGCAGCGGTCCCAGGTCCTGGTTGTACAGGCGCGGGCTGCAGCCTTTGGGCAATTGTTCGGTCATCGCAGGGCTCCTCGTAAATACCGGCCTGCCACCCGCGACGGGAGTGCGTACGGGAGGCGACATGGTTTGTATACGAGTTGTTGAGCAGAATGCGTGCCAATGCAATAAAACTCGGCACAATCCCCCGTGGAGCTTGGCTCTTCAGGCGGCGTAGAGACGATTGAACGGTGGTGATTCGCTCAGGGATGGTGCAGGGCAATCCTGTACACAATCAATTGTGCACCCTGCGCGCACATTGATAGCCCACGGTGCAGCAAACGGCAGTCAGGAAGGTGCCCCAGGCGATGTCCATGAAGGCCAAACCGGCGGACCAGCCCTGCAGGGTTGCCCAATTGCTCAGGTCATAGGTGCCGTAGGCTACCAATCCCAGGAGTGCACCAAGCCGCGCGGCACGCTGCCAGCCGCCGCTCGCCAACGCAGGCAGGACGACAAGCACCACACAACCGAATACATAGAGGAGATAGAACGCCACGGCTGGGAACAGGCGCGGCTGGTCAAGCATCAACGGGCCGAGCAGCGCTTTGTAGGTCGGGCCCATGAGGACACCGAGCCACAGGCCGTCAAGCATCAGAAAGGCAAGCAACGTACCGAGGTAGGCGAAAAGCGTTTTTCTGGACATTGAGGCGGCCTTTTGCAGGAGCAAGCGTGCTCCTACAGAAGAGCAAACCACGATCAGCTTAGTTCAATGCGATCCGCGTGGATCACGATGTGACCCTGCTTGTAGAGGGCGCCGATGGCCTTCTTGAAGTTGCCTTTGCTGACACCGAACAAACTGCTGATCAGTGCCGGGTCGCTTTTATCGCTGACCGGCAAGGTGCCGTTGTTGTCGCGCAACTTGGCGAGGATCTTCGAGTTCAGGCTGGAGGCCGCTTCTTCACCCACAGGCTGCAGGCTCAGGCTGATATTGCCGTCGGCGCGGATTTCCTTGATGAAGCCTTTCTCTTCCTTGCCCGGGCGCAGGAACTTGAACACTTCGTTCTTGTGGATCAGGCCCCAGTGCTTGTTGTTGATGATGGCCTTGAAGCCCATGTCGGTGGCTTCGGCCACCAGCAAGTCAACTTCCTGGCCGACCTTGTAGGTGGCCGGGGTCTTGTCCAGGTAGCGGTCAAGGCGTGCGGTGGCGGTGATGCGCTTGGTGTGTTTGTCGAGGTAGACGTGTACCACGCAATACTCACCGGCGGTCAGCTGGCGCTTTTCTTCGGAGTAAGGCAGCAGCAGATCCTTGGGCAGGCCCCAATCGAGGAATACACCGATACTGTTGACTTCAACCACTTTCAGACTGGCAAATTCACCCACCTGTACTTTTGGTTTTTCGGTGGTCGCGATAAGTTTGTCATCGCTGTCCAGATAAATGAAAACGTTGAGCCAGTCTTCATCTTCACTGGGAATATCTTTGGGGATATATCGGTTGGGCAAGAGGATTTCGCCCTCTTGATCACCATCCAGGTACAAACCAAAGTTAGTGTGTTTAACCACTTGCAAGCTGTTGTAGCGCCCGACTAAAGCCATCTCAAATACCCTCATTGCGTGGGCGGCATTCTACCCGAGTTGACGACGGCGGTCCCGCGTACCGGCGTACAGGCCTGAAAAATCATGGGTTTGCCGAGAAGCGCCCCGCTCGTCAGGTCATCGGGCTGAATCCGGCCAGTACCCACGGCCGGATTTCCTCGAGGGATTCGAGTTAAAACAGCAAGTTAGGTGAGTATTTCACTTAATAATCCAGGCGAATCATAAACCCTGCGTATATTTCAGGGGGATATTTGCCAAGCAATTGTCAAGCATTTCATGTACGATGCATGGCCAAGTTAATTCTCTACAGGTTAGTGGCCGCCATGCGCGTAAAAGCATCCAACAGCAAAGCAAAGCCAGCTCCCGCCGTTGAAACCAGCGAATCGATCAACAGCCAAATTGCTGCATTCCTCAAGCAGGGCGGCGAAATCCAGCAGATTGCCAAAGGCGTAAGCGGCCAGACTTTCGGCCCGTCCAAGCAGATCACCCTGGGTAAAAAGTAAGACTCGCGCATTACACCTGGTCCCTATGCGCTTTGCCTTTCAAGGCGCTAGGACTAGAGCCCGCACTACCCCCTGATACACCCCTTTATTACGCCAATCGACGAACGGGCCTCATCTGCGAACCATCGCCGGTATGCTTGCACACGTCTAGATCGGGCATTTGCCTGATATTTCCCGTTACTGCTCCTCGCTTTTCATGGAGTGAAGCATGCTCAAATCCTGCATATTCCTGGCCGGTGCCCTGTTGGCCAGCCCCCTCGCCGAAGCGCAGGTTTTCCAGCGTGAATTGGGTGATTTCGACCTGAAATTGGGCACGACACCCAGCCGAAGCATGGCTCAAGGTTTGGTCAAACCCACCGCGCCCGGCAGCAACTCATTCCACGGCGGCCTGGACTTGAGCCATGACAGCGGCCTCTACCTCGGCCAATTCTCTCCAAGCATGGGAATGTCCCCTGCCAGCAACCTGGAAGTCGACTCCTACCTGGGTTTCAAACGCCCCTTCGACCAGACCCTGGGTTATGAACTGGGGATGATTCACTACAGCTATCCCAAGCTGAGCCCCCTCGACAGCCAGGAGTTCTACGGCGGCCTGACCTTGCTGGGCAATCGCTTCGGCGCCGCCTTCAGCAACGACCCGGACCGGCAGGACAGCACCCTGTTCGCCGACCTCGGCGACACCAAGCCGTTCGGCATCGGCGTCAGCATGAAATACACCACCCACCAGCTCGGCACCCCGGTCTCGGTGGCCGATGGCAGCTCGATCCGCAGCTTCAGCGACTGGTCGGTACAATTTTCCAGGCCATGGATGGGCGTCGACCTGAACCTGATCTACAGCGACTCCAGCCTCAGCGGCGGCGATTGCTCGGCCTACTCCGGACACAACTCGCAATGCGACGGGCTGTTGACCCTGAAGGCCGAGCGGGCGTTTTATTGATGGGCTGAACTGTCGCTGCCCTGACGGGTTCAGATGCAATACTCTCGTCTGCGCAAGGACTCGCTCATGCTGCGTCGGTTAAAATTTCTGGTGATGTTGCTGACCCTCAGCCTGGTGCTTGCCGGCTGCAATCGGGTGGGCCTGGCCTATCGCAATCTGGATGTGATCATCCCCTGGACCCTCAGCGACTACCTGGAAATGAACGCCGGGCAGAAGAGCTGGTTCAACGACACACTCAAGGAACACCTGGCCTGGCATTGCACCACCCAGTTGCCGGGCTACCTGGACTGGCTCGATCGCCTGCAACAGATGGTCGACACCAACCAGGTGACCGACGCCGCCCTGCAAACCCGTACCGCCGAAGCCAAACAAGCTATTGCCGAGAGCGCCCGGGCGATCACGCCGTCCGCCGTCGAGCTACTGCAGGGGCTGGACGACCAGCAAGTACAGGATATGGAGCAAGCGTTCGCCAAGGACCTGCGCAAGCGTCAGGACGAATACCTGAAACCGCCCCTCGAGCAGCAGATCAAGGAACGCGCCGAGCGCATGAACAAACGGCTGGATGCATGGCTCGGGCCGTTAAGTGCCAGCCAGCAGAATCGCGTCACCGCCTGGTCGATCGCCTTGGGTGAGCAGAACCAACAATGGATTGGCAACCGCGCCCACTGGCAAACACTATTTATCGCAGCCGTCAAAGACCGCCACAGCAGCGATTTCCCACAGAAGATCGAGCAACTGCTGGTGAACCGCGAAAGCCTGTGGACTCCTGAATATCGCCAGGCCTACGCCCAGACCGAAACCGCAGCCCGCAGCCTGATCGTCGACCTGATGGCGGAAAGCACCGTGCAACAACGCCAGAAGCTGACACAAAAGATCGACAAGGTGCGCAGCGACTTCAAGGCCCTTAAATGCCTGAAGGCTGGCACCCCATAGTCATCAGGCAATCTGTGGTTTGGAAGCCAGTTCATCAAACGTCGCCGGATCCAGCGCATCCGCCTGCTCGTCCAGCACCTGACGCGGGTGATTATCACCGGGGATACAGCTGTCGATCAGGCTCAGCAACTGTGAGCCGCGCTGGGTCAATTTGAAGTTCTCACCATTGCCGCACTCTTCCTCTGACCGCGACTCAATAAAGCCGTGCTTGAACAACAACGCCTCGTAATCCGCCGCGAGCTTTTTAAACTCGTCGAGATTACCGATGGGCTCTCCGGCGGCGGCCCTTTTAGTCGCTTCTTCCTCGGCGTATTTGCGTGGGGCGAAGCTGGCGCCACCGTTCTGTACCTCATGCAACAGTCGTTCGATCAAATCCCAATCGTAAGTCGTCATCCTGATTCCTCCTGAAGGCACACGAAATAGGCCCTTCAAAGGTGTGACATGCCGGACCCGTCGTCCGTTCAGCCTAGCGGACGGACGCGATTTCGCTGAACTTTTCAGTGCTCACGGCCCTCAACCGTTCATCACCGCCATGGAGGTCCGAATCATGAAAACCCTGCTGAATATGGCCGTCGCCGCCACGCTGCTTGCCGCCGTGCCCGCGTGGGCCTGCACGCTCGAAGAAGCCACCGCCAAACGTGAACAACTGGCCAAGGAAGTGACCAAGCTCACCCAACAGAACCCGGAGAAGGCCAAGGAGATCAACGAAGAATTGCAGAACATGAAGTTGGAAACCGCCAGCGCGGACCTGCCCGACAAGTGCCAACTGATCGACCAGCGCCTCAAGGAAATGGACGAAGCAGCGGCCAAGGCCAAAAACTGAGGCGAAAAAAAACCGGACATTGTCCGGTTTTTTTATGCCTCAAGCCTTACTCGGCAGCCGGTGCTTCCGGCTTGCGGCGCTTCAGAGGCGCCATGCCGTCCTTGCTGACCAACGACAGGTTGTCGGTCTTTGGACGGTTGGCAATCTTGCGCTTGGTCGGCGACTTGCCACCGGCCTTCTTCTTGTCGCCCTTGGCGTCGACCTTTTTCTTCTTCACGCCAACGGCCTTGCCCGACGCCTTGACCTTTTTCGGCCCGCCGTAGGTGCCTTTGACTTCCTTGATGGTGCGGCGCTCGAACGACTGCTTCAAGTAGCGCTCGATGCTCGACATCAGGTTCCAGTCGCCATGGCAGATCAGCGAGATCGCCAGGCCATCGTTGCCGGCACGCCCGGTACGACCGATACGGTGCACGTATTCGTCGCCGCTGCGGGGCATATCAAAGTTGATCACCATGTCCAGGCCATCCACGTCCAGGCCGCGGGCGGCAACGTCGGTCGCGACCAGGATCTTCACGCCGCCTTGCTTGAGGCGGTCGATGGCCAGCTTGCGGTCCTTCTGGTCTTTCTCACCGTGCAGGACGAACGCCTTGTACTCCTGAGCCACCAGGCGACCGTAGATGCGGTCGGCCATGGCCCGGGTGTTGGTGAACACGATAGCCTTCTGATAGGTCTCGTTGGCCAGCAACCAGTTGAGGATCTGCTCTTTGTGCACGTTGTGGTCAGCAGTGATGATCTGCTGACGGGTGGTCGAGTTCAGGTCGCTGACGTTGTTGACCTGCAGGTGCTCAGGGTTGTTCAGGACCTTGGCGACCATGTCGCGCAGGGTCGAACCACCGGTGGTGGCCGAGAACAGCATGGTCTGCTGGCGGTTGACGCACTCTTGCACCAGGCGCTGCACGTCGTCGGCAAAGCCCATGTCGAGCATGCGGTCGGCTTCGTCGAGCACCAGGACTTCAACTTCCTTGAGGTCCAGGTTGCCGGCGTTCAGTTGTTCGATCATCCGGCCCGGGGTGCCGATCAGGATGTCCGGCACCTTGCGCAGCATGGCGGCCTGGACCTTGAAGTCTTCGCCGCCGGTGATCAGGCCGGACTTGATGAAAGTGAACTGCGAGAAGCGCTCCACTTCCTTCAAGGTCTGCTGGGCCAGTTCGCGGGTCGGCAGCAGGATCAGGGTCTTGATGCTGACACGGACTTTCGCCGGGCCGATCAGACGGTTAAGAATCGGCAGGACGAAAGCGGCGGTCTTGCCACTCCCGGTTTGAGCCGTCACCCGCAGGTCACGCCCTTCGAGCGCGAGCGGGATGGCCGCTGCTTGCACAGGCGTTGGCTCGACAAATTTAAGCTCGGCCACGGCTTTGAGCAGGCGTTCGTGCAGGGCGAATTGGGAAAACACGGGTGCTACCTCGAAGAAATACAAAAAAACAGCTGCATAGGGTAACGGTTTCGGGCGCTCAGGCCGAGTTTCTTTACGCGAACTGGGTTAATCAGGCGCTTTTTTGTCAGGGGATTTGTCCACAACCACAACTTTGACGTACTTAAATGCTCTAATCGGCCCGACACGTCTTACAGAAGAATCGCGTTTACCCATGGATATCAAACAGCTCTGGCTCAACGTCAAAGACCTTTGGGGCACCCTCGACGAACACCCGCTGCTGCATTCCAGCCTCGCGCTGATGGTGTTGCTGGTAGTGGCATTGCTGCTCGGACGAGTGGCCCGGTACCTCATCCTGCACGCCGTCAAGCTGCTGGGCCGGCAACCCGCGCTGCACTGGCTCAACGACCTGCGGCACAATAAAGTCTTCCATCGCCTGGCGCAGATGACGCCGTCACTGGTGATCCAGTTCGGCCTGTATCTGGTGCCGGACCTGAGCAAGACCGCCACCCTGTTCATCGGCAATGTCGCCCTGGCGTTCACCATTCTGTTCATGGTGCTGGCGATCAGTGCACTGCTCAACGCCCTGCTGGACATCTATGCCCGCACCGAACACGCCCGCACCCGCTCGATCAAGGGCTATGTGCAGTTGGCGAAGATGGTGCTGTTCGTGTTTGGCGCAATCATCATCGTCGCCACGCTGATCGACCGCTCGCCATTGCTGTTGCTTTCCGGTCTGGGTGCAATGTCGGCGGTGATTCTGTTGGTCTACAAGGACACCCTGCTGTCGTTCGTCGCCAGCGTGCAATTGACCAGCAACGACATGCTGCGGGTCGGCGACTGGATCGAAATGCCCCAGGTCGGCGCGGACGGTGACGTGGTCGACATCACCCTGCACACCGTGAAGGTGCAGAACTTCGACAAGACCATCGTCTCGATTCCCACCTGGCGCCTGATGTCCGAGTCGTTCAAGAACTGGCGCGGCATGCAGGCCTCCGGTGGCCGGCGGATCAAGCGCAGCCTGTATATCGACGCCAGCGGCGTGCGTTTCATCCGCGACGACGAAGAGCTGAAGCTCACCCAGGTACACCTGCTGACCGACTACATGAGCCGCAAGAAGGCCGAGCTCAAGGCCTGGAACGAAGCCCAGGGCAATGTCGCGGCGATGTCCGCCAACCGCCGACGCATGACCAATATCGGCACGTTCCGCGCGTATGCCCTGGCCTATCTGAAAAGCCATCCGGAGATCCAGCCGAACATGACCTGCATGGTGCGGCAGATGCAGACCACCGCCCAGGGCATTCCGCTGGAGATCTACTGCTTCACCCGCACCACCGCGTGGGCCGACTACGAGCGGATCCAGGGCGATATCTTCGATTACCTGCTGGCGGTGCTGCCGGAATTTGGTTTGAGCCTGTACCAGCAGCCCAGCGGCGGTGACTTGCGGGCGGGGATGTTGCCGGCGGTGCTGGGGGCCAGTCACCTGCCCCCGGCGGAAAAGGCAGTGATGTAGCAACAAAAAACGGCACAACCCGAGTTGTGCCGTTTTTTTGCGTTCGGCCTTACTTGACCTGACGCTGTGGCGCACCGTGCACCATGGTGTAGGCGTAATCCACGCCCATGCCGTAAGCGCTGCTGTGCTCCTGTACCAGGCCCATCACCGCGTCATAGGTTTCCTTGTGAGCCCAGTCACGCTGGTATTCCAACAGCGATTGCCTACCTGCCACGCGCGGGCACACCGCAAACCCCGCAAGACCCGCGCCACCACCAATGCCTCAATTATGGGTATCTGCAAAGCGGCGTCAGCCTGCAACTGAGCAAGGGCCAGGAAACCCAGCGGGTCAACGTCACCGGCCCCCTGCACGCCAACAACGGCGACCTGCTGGCCCAGGCGGCAGAGGCCGGGATGGGCATCGCGCTGTTGCCGGACTTTATCGTCGAAGACGCCCTGAGCGCCGGGCGCCTGGTGCCGGTGCTCTGCGAATGGCAGGCGCCGGCAATCACCATCAATGCGGTTTATTCGTCAGCGCGACGCGTGCCGCAAAAGACCCGCGCATTCATTGATTTTTTGCTGACGCAATTGGCACCGACGACCGCAGGCCCAGCCGGCTGATCCACACCGCCCCGAGAATCACCAAGCCGCCCAGCAGCAACCTGCCCAACGGTTCATGCTGATTCCAGATCAGCAAGTTCAGCAACAACCCCACCGGCACATGCAGGTTGTTCATCACCGCCAATGTGCCACCGTTGACCATGCACGCGCCCTTGTTCCACCAGTACATGCCCAGTGCCGTGCTGACCAGCCCGAGGAATACCAGCACGCCCCATTGCAACGGCGCTTCCGGCAGGAAGTTGGCCTTGCCGAACATCAGGAACGCCGGCAACGCCACCGCCAACGCGCCGAGATAGAAGTAGCCAAAGCGCCGGTAATGCGGCAGATCACTTGGATGACGGGCCACCAGATGCTTATAAAGCACCTGCCCGGCGGCGTAGGTGAAGTTGGCCAGTTGCAGTAGCAGGAAGCCCATGAAGAAGTTCGGGGTGATCTGGTCGAAGCGAATCACCGCTGCCCCCGCCACCGCCACCAGTGCGGCCACCAGCGCCCACGGGTTGAAGCGGCGGTTGAGGGCGTCTTCGATCAGGGTCACGTGCAACGGTGTCAGGATGGTGAACAGCAACACCTCCGGCACCGTCAGTACGCGAAAGCTCAGGTACAGGCACACGTAGGTCACGCCGAACTGCAGTGCGCCGATCAACAGCATGCCGCGCATGAACGCCGGCTCCACCGTGCGCCAGCGGGTCAGCGGGATAAACACCAGCCCGGCCAACAGTACACGCACCAGCACCGCGAAATAACTGTCGACGTGACCGGCCAGATATTCGCCGATCAAGCTGAAGGAAAACGCCTGGATCAGCGTCACAACAAGTAGATAGCCCATGCTCGCCTCATTTTGAATGGGCGCGACATTAGCGGTTTTCCGCGCGTTACGAAACTCAAGGCAAAAAAAACCCGACCTCGCTAAAAGCGTCAGTCGGGCGGGAGCACTCAGGAGCAAAAAGTGCAAAGGGAGGTTCGATACGCGTACTTGAAGGGTTGCGTGGAGCTATCTAAACAGCGGGCGATTATCTGACGATTAACATCTCACGCCACTTGGGCCAACAACGCCTTGGCCTGGTTCAAACCCTTCTCCTGGAAATCACCGCCCAGGTTCACCCCTTCGGCATGAATGAACGTGACGTCATGGATGCCGATAAAGCCCATGACCTGACGCAGGTACGGTTCCTGGTGGTCGGTGCTGCCACCGGCGTGGATGCCGCCGCGGGCGGTCAGCACAAAGGCACGCTTGTCGGTCAACAGGCCCTGGGGGCCGGTGGCGGTGTACTTGAAGGTCACACCGGCACGCAGCACATGGTCGAGCCAGGCTTTGAGGGTGCTGGGAATCGCGAAGTTGTACATCGGCGCGGCCATGACCAATACATCGGCGGCCAGCAGCTCATCGGTCAGTTCGTTGGAGCGGTCCAGGGAGGCCTGCTCAACCGTGCTGCGCTGCTCGGCAGGTTTCATCCAGCCGCCCAACAGATTGGCATCCAGGTGCGGAACCGGGTTGATGGCGAGGTCTCGTACGGTGATCTGATCAGCCGGGTGGGCGACTTTCCATTGGCTGATGAATTGTTGGGTCAGCTGGCGGGAGATTGAGTCCTGCTGACGGGCACTGCTTTCGATGATCAGAACACGGGCCATGATTATGTAAGCTCCATCGGTGAATGCTGTAAGGCGATGGAGTGAAGGTTAGACAGAGCCCGTTCGATTAAAAAGCGTAAAAAACTGCTATAACCCATCTAGAAATTTGTTTATAAGCGGAGTATTGCTGTGGGCATCCTCCGCTTTTGCCTTATTTCGGTGCGCAGGTCAGCTGGATACGCATCTTGATAATGGCACGGCTGAAATTGACCGTGGTGTTGGTGGTTTTCCCTGCCGCGACCGTGACCTTGCGGGTACGCGGGGCTTCCGGACCATTGGTAAAGCGTACCTTGCACTCCGCGTCATTGGGGCCGTAGTTGGTGAGTTGGATCGAACTGATAGTGCTGTCGACGTCTGACGCGCTGTAATCGATCTTCACGCCCTGAATGTCTTTCGTCACATCGGTACTGAATGCAAACGCACTCAACGGCAGCAACGCCAGCAGCACACAACAGAATTTTCTCATTCGGCAGTCTCCAATAAGGACCGCCAGCTTAGGACAAGAGGAGCTCATCTTGAAAGCGCCCCGCGTTACCCTTGATCAATGGCGCACCTTGCAAGCCGTGGTCGACCATGGCGGCTTCGCCCAGGCGGCCGAAGCGCTGCACCGCTCGCAATCCTCGGTGAGCTACACCGTGGCCCGCATGCAGGATCAGCTCGGCGTGCCGCTGCTGCGCATTGACGGGCGCAAGGCCGTGCTCACCGAAGCCGGTGAAGTGCTGCTGCGCCGCTCCCGGCAACTGGTGAAAAACGCCAGCCAACTGGAAGACCTGGCCCACCATATGGAACAAGGCTGGGAAGCCGAGGTGCGGCTGGTGGTCGATGCCGCTTACCCCAACGCCCGCCTGGTGCGCGCCCTCACTGCCTTTATGCCGCAAAGCCGTGGCTGCCGGGTGCGTTTGCGCGAAGAGGTGTTGTCCGGCGTCGAAGAGCTGTTGATGGACGGCATGGCCGACCTCGCCATCAGCGGGTTCATCATTCCCGGTTACCTCGGTACGGAAATGAGCGACGTCGAATTTGTCGCCGTGGCCCACCCCGAACATCCGCTGCATCAATTGCACCGCGAACTGAGCTTCCAGGATCTGGAAAGCCACATGCAGGTGGTGATCCGCGACTCCGGCCGCCAGCAGCCACGGGACGTCGGCTGGCTCGGCGCCGAGCAGCGCTGGACCGTTGGCAGCCTGCCCACCGCCGCCACCTTCGTCAGCAGCGGCCTGGGCTTCGCCTGGCTGCCGCGACACCTGATCGAACGCGAACTCAAGGAAGGCCTGCTCAAGCTACTGCCCCTGGAACGGGGTGGCAGCCGCAACCCGACCTTCTATCTTTACTCGAACAAGGACAAACCCCTGGGCCCGGCCACGCAGATTCTCGTCGAGTTGCTGCGCACCTTCGACACTGCACCACTGGACGCGCCATTCGCCGCACCGCAGCAAGCCTGAACAAGGAGTTCACGTGGCCTATTTCGAACATGAAGGTTGCACCCTGCATTACGAGGAATATGGCCACGGCGCGCCGCTGATCCTGATCCACGGCCTGGGCTCCAGTTGCCTGGACTGGGAACTGCAAGTGCCCGTGCTGTCCCAACACTATCGCCTGGTGGTGGTGGATGTGCGCGGTCACGGCCGCTCCGACAAACCCCGTGAGCGCTACAGCATCGCCGGCTTCACCGCCGACCTGGTGGCCTTGATCGAACACCTGCATTTGCCGCCGGCCCACGTGGTCGGCCTGTCCATGGGCGGCATGATCGCCTTTCAACTGGCAGTGGATGAGCCGCAAATGCTCAAGAGCCTGTGCATCGTCAACAGTGCGCCCCAGGTCAAGGTTCGCAGCGCCAGCGACTATTGGCAGTGGGCCAAGCGCTGGAGCCTGGCGCGCGTCCTCAGCCTGAACACTATCGGCAAGGCCCTGGGCAGCCTGCTGTTTCCCAAGCCCGAACAAGCCGAACTGCGGCGCAAGATGGCCGAACGCTGGGCAAAAAACGACAAACGTGCTTACCTCGCCAGCTTCGATGCGATTGTTGGCTGGGGCGTACAGGAACAACTTTCGAAAATATCCTGTCCAACCCTGGTCATCAGCGCCGACCACGACTACACCCCCGTGGCGCAGAAAGAAATCTATGTAAAACTGCTGCCCGATGCGCGGCTGGTGGTGATCGAGGATTCCCGCCATGCCACGCCGCTGGACCAACCCGAACGCTTCAACAACACCCTGCTCGATTTTCTCAAGACAGTCGAAACCACAACCCAGGATCACTGACCCATGCTGAAAAAAATCGCCTTCTTTGCCGGTTCCGTACTGTTCGCTGCCAACCTGATGGCGGCCGAACCCGCCAAGGCACCCCACGTATTGATCACCACCACCAATGGCGACATCGAGATCGAACTGGACCCGGTCAAAGCCCCGATCAGTACCAAGAACTTCCTGGCCTATGTCGACAAGGGCTTCTACACCAACACCATTTTTCACCGGGTAATCCCGGGCTTCATGGTGCAGGGCGGTGGTTTTACCCAGCAAATGTCGCAAAAGCCGACCGAAGCACCGATCAAGAACGAAGCCAGCAACGGCCTGCATAACGTGCGCGGCACCCTGTCGATGGCGCGTACCAACGACCCGAACTCCGCCACCAGCCAATTCTTCATCAACGTTGCGGACAATGCCTTCCTCGACCCGGGCCGTGATGCCGGTTACGCGGTGTTCGCCAAAGTGGTCAAGGGCATGGACGTGGTCGACATCATCGTCAACTCGCAGACCACCACCAAACAGGGCATGCAGAACGTGCCAATCGATCCTGTCCTGATCAAGTCGGCCAAGCGCATCGACTGAAGGCTACAGGGAGTTTCGCGCGGGGCCCGCAAGGCGTCGCGCGCATTTGAACAGGAGAGCCCGCCGCGCGGGCGTCAGACCTAATGCTCTATCGTCGTTTTGAACAACTGATCGACATCTTCCGCGAACCTCCCAGCGCGGCCCCTCCAGACAAAGTCCTGCCCTTCTACGTCTATTACCTGCGCCAGGTATGGCCAAGCTTTGCCGCCTTGCTGGTGGTGGGCCTGATCGGCGCGCTGATCGAAGTGGCGCTGTTCAGCTACCTGAGCCGCATCATCGACCTGGCCCAGGGCACGCCGCCCGCCAACTTCTTCCAGATCCACGCCACCGAGCTGATCTGGATGGCCGTGGTCGCCCTGCTGTTGCGCCCGATCTTCGGCGCCCTGCATGACCTGCTGGTGCACCAGACCATCAGCCCCGGCATGACCAGCCTGATCCGCTGGCAAAACCACAGCTATGTGCTCAAACAGAGCCTGAACTTCTTCCAGAACGATTTCGCCGGGCGCATTGCCCAGCGCATCATGCAAACCGGCAACTCCCTGCGCGACTCCGCAGTGGCCGCCGTGGACGCGATCTGGCACGTGGCGATCTACGCCATCAGCGCCCTGGTGCTGTTCGCCGAAGCCGACTGGCGCCTGATGATCCCGCTGATCACCTGGATCGTCGCCTACAGCCTGGCCCTGCGGTACTTCGTGCCACGGGTCAAGAAGCGCTCGGTCATCTCCTCCGAGGCACGCTCAAAACTGATGGGGCGGATCGTCGACGGCTACACCAACATCACCACCTTGAAGCTGTTCGCTCATACCAATTTCGAGCAGAACTACGCCAGGGAAGCCATCGTCGAGCAGACCGAGAAAACCCAGTTGGCCAGCCGCGTCGTGACCAGCATGGACATCGTGATTACCACCATGAACGGCCTGCTGATTGTCACCACCACCGGCCTTGCCCTGTGGCTGTGGACCCAATCGCTGATTTCGGTGGGCGCCATCGCCCTGGCCACCGGCCTGGTGATTCGTATCGTCAACATGTCCGGCTGGATCATGTGGGTGGTCAACGGCATTTTCGAAAACATCGGCATGGTCCAGGACGGCCTGAAAACCATCGCCCAGCCGCTGGCAGTGACCGACCGGGAAAATGCCCCGCGCCTGGAAGTGCCCCATGGCGAGGTGCGGTTCGATCAGGTGGATTTCCACTACGGCAAGAAGAGCGGGATCATCAGCGGCTTGAACCTGGCGATTAAACCGGGTGAAAAGATCGGCCTGATCGGTCCGTCCGGCGCGGGCAAATCCACCCTGGTCAACCTGCTGTTGCGCCTGTACGACCTGCAAGGCGGCCGTATCCTGATCGACGGCCAGAACATCGCCGACGTCGCCCAGGAAACCTTGCGCGAACAGATCGGCATGATCACCCAGGACACCTCGCTGCTGCACCGTTCGATCCGCGACAACTTGCTGTATGGCAAGCCGGACGCCACCGACGAAGAGCTTTGGGCCGCCGTGCACAAGGCCCGCGCCGACGAGTTCATCCCATTGCTGTCGGACGCCGAGGGCCGCACCGGCCTCGACGCCCACGTCGGCGAACGCGGGGTGAAACTCTCCGGCGGGCAACGCCAGCGCATCGCCATCGCGCGAGTGCTGCTCAAGGATGCGCCGATCCTGATCATGGACGAAGCCACCTCCGCGCTGGATTCGGAAGTGGAAGCGGCGATCCAGGAAAGCCTGGAAACCCTGATGCAGGGCAAGACGGTAATCGCCATCGCCCACCGGCTTTCCACCATTGCCAGAATGGACAGGCTGGTGGTGCTGGAAAAAGGCCAGATCGCCGAGACCGGCAGCCATGCCGAATTGCTCGCACACGGCGGTTTGTATGCGCGATTGTGGCAACACCAGACCGGTGGCTTCGTCGGAATAGACTGATTCCGTTGGTTAACCGCGACCTCAATTCCGAACAATTCTGACAGTTTTCTCTATCCCGCTGGTCTTGCGACACAATCCTGCTGTACTCCAATCAGGCCCCAGGAGGGCCCTGATTTAAGGCAGCAGGGATGCATCACAGACCCGTTAATCAGATAGAGCAATCTATTAAGGATGTGTTCATGTCACTGTTCAAACGTTCCGTTACGGAAGGACTGGGTACGTTTTGGCTGGTGTTGGGTGGCTGCGGCAGTGCGGTACTGGCCGCATCGTCCCCGGTCGGGATCGGTGTGCTCGGTGTGGCCCTGGCGTTCGGGCTCACGGTGCTGACCATGGCATTTGCCATCGGGCACATCAGCGGTTGTCACCTGAACCCTGCAGTGTCGGTGGGGCTGGTAGTGGGCGGAAGATTTCCGGCCAGGGAGTTACCGGCGTACATCGTGTCCCAGGTAATCGGCGGCGTCGTTGCGGCTGCATTGTTGTACTTCATAGCCAGCGGCAAGCCGGGGTTCGAACTGGCTTCGGGCCTGGCCAGCAACGGCTACGGCGAGCATTCGCCTGGTGGTTATTCGATGGCAGCGGGGTTTGTGTGCGAGCTGGTGATGACGGCGATGTTCGTGTTGATCATCCTCGGCGCCACCGACCGTCGTGTGCCGACGGGCTTCGCGCCCATTGCCATTGGCCTGGCGCTGACGCTGATCCACCTGATCTCGATCCCGGTCACCAACACCTCGGTCAATCCGGCCCGCAGCACCGGCCCGGCGCTGATCGTCGGCGGTTGGGCGCTGCAGCAGTTGTGGATGTTCTGGCTGGCGCCGATCCTCGGTGCAGTGGTCGGCGGCATTACCTATCGATGGCTGGGCGCGGAAAAAACCGCCTGAGCCAAACGGGTTCAGCCCTGCCGGTAAGGCAGGGCTGCCCTCGCCTCCTCGGCATATGCCAGGATCCCCACGCTTTCGCGCTCCAGGAAATCCGCCACGGCGGTCTTCAATCCCGGGTGTCGCAGGTAATGCCAGGAGTGCGTGATCACCGGCTCAAACCCGCGAATCAACTTGTGCTCGCCCTGGGCGCCGGCGTCGAAACGCTGCAGGCCATGGGCAATCGCGTAATCCATGCCTTGGTAGAAGCAAGTCTCGAAATGCAGCCGGTCGAACTCGGCCAGGCAGCCCCAGTAACGCCCATAAAAACTGTTGCCGCCGATCAGGCTGAAGGCCATGGCCACCGGCCGTGAGCCTTGCTTGGCCAGCACCACGCGAATCGCCTCGGGCATGCGCTCCGCCAGCAGACTGAAAAACGCCCGGGTCAGGTACGGCGATTGTCGGCGTATGGCGTAGGTATTGGCGTAACAGGCGTAGACAAAATCCCACTGCGCCTCGCTCAACTCATGACCTTGCAGCCACTCGAACTCGATGCCCTGCCCCGCCACTTGCTCGCGCTCCTTGCGCATCTGTTTGCGCTTGCGCGAACTCAGGGCGTCGAGAAAGTCCTGGAAGTCTCGGTAGCCGCGGTTTTGCCAATGAAACTGGCAGCCCAGGCGTTGCAGCCAACCCGGCTGCCGGGCCAGTGCGGTGTCTGCGAGGGCGTCGGTAAAGTTGATATGGGCGCTGGAAAGGCCTTCGATTTCCAGGTAACCGGGCAGGCTTTTAAGCAATTCGAAACCGTCCTCGGCGCTGGCGGCCAACAGGCGCGGGCCGCTGACCGGGCTGAAGGGCACGGCCGTCAGCAATTTCGGGTAGTAGTCGATGCCCGCCCGCTCGCAGGCATCGGCCCAACCGTGGTCGAACACGTACTCGCCATAGGAATGCCATTTGCGATAGCTGGGCAACGCGGCAATCAGCCGTCCACCTTCATAGTGCAGCAAATGCTCGGGCTGCCAGCCGGAGTGCGGGCCGATGCTGGCGCTGTCTTCCAGGGCACTGAGGAACGCATGGCGCAGAAACGGCTGATCGACGGGGACCAACGCGTTCCATTCATCGGGCGCAATCTCGGACAGGTTATTCAAACGTTGTAACGGCATCCCATTCCCCGACGGTCACGGCTTTGTGTAGGAGCGAGCGTGCTCGCGATGATCGTTAACGACAACGCGACCATTCTGACAGAACGCGGTGATCTCGGGTTCTTCGCGAGCAAGCTCGCGCCTACAGGACACGGCGCAAAAAAAAGCCCCGCCAAACGGCGGGGCAAACCAAATGAGGAGCGCTTTGACGGATGAGGAAAGAGCGCTTTGGAGCGGTATTACAGGTTGCCTAGAACACGTATTGCACGCGGGCCACGATGGCGTCGCCGCTGTCGTCGCCATTGGCGTTCTGGATCTTGTCAGTGCTGACCTTGAGGTAGTTGGCAGACACCTTCACCGCTTCGTTGGCGTACCAGTTGACACCGATGGTGTTCAGGCTTGCCTTGGCGTCACCCACTTCACGGGTCGCGCTGTTACGCACCACGTTTTTGTCGTCAACGCTGATGTTGTCGTAGCGGTAGAACACTTCCCACGCACCGAACTGCTTGTTCTGCGGCTTGATGGTGTCGAACTTGGCGCCGTCGAGTTTGTAGACCCGGGACTCGCCGGTCAGCGTGTAGGCCACCTGGCCGTAGAAACCCGTGGCCTTCACATCCTGATAAGCGCTGCTGTCGGCCTTCATCTTGCGGTTCAGGTATTCGGCCTGCAGGGACAGCGGACCGCGGGCGAAGGCAAATTCGCCGCCGAACACCGTGTCGGTGTCGTAGGCGTCGTTCGCGGTCAGGTTGCCGGAGTCCAGCCCTACACCGCCGCCGAAGGTCGCACGGTTGCCGTTGGCCCCGGCATCGTTACCGCCGTTGGTGGCAACGCCACGAGCGTCCAGGCGAGGACGGATCCGCGAGTCGAACGAGGTGTCCTTCAGGTCACGCACCGCCACGTCCACACCCAGGTGCAAAACGTTGCCGCTGTCGTGCATCGGCGCAAACACGGCACGGCCGTTGAACTGCTTCACGCCTTTGCCGTCCTTGTCGTTGATGTCCTTGGACGACACGCTGGAGGACAGGTAGGCCATGTCAGCCACCACGGCGCTGACCTGCAGGCCCATGCCGTTCTCGTGGGAGTTGATCCAGTCGGCGACTTCATAACCGAGGTTACGCTCGATGGCGGTCACCCACTTGGAACTGGTGGCTTTTTCCAGGCCGAAGTCCTGGTCGAAACGACCCGCGCGGATCACCACTGGCTTGAAGCCTACGTACGAGAAGGACGCTTCGTCGAAGTAGCCATCATCGGCATTGCCGGAGTTGTGGGAAAAGTCGTAGTTGATCTGGTATTTCCAGTCCTTGTACACCGTGCCGCCCAATTCGAGGTAGGCACGTCGGAAGTATGTGGCGTCAGCCGAGTTGCCATTCTTGGTGTAAAAGCCATCAAACGTGCCGTAATCGGCCTGCAAACGACCACCCAGCTTGAAGCTGAAATTCTGGTCGGTGGTTGCAACCTCAAGGCCGCCCTTGGTTTTGACAACGATATCGGCACCGTCAGTAGTGACAGTACCGGCGAAAGCCTGGGCGGTAACGGCCAGGGCCAAGGCGCTGGCCGCGAAACCGGCGAAGTGCTTGCGGATCATCGAAGAATTCCCCTAATTGATGGTCTTGTGCATTGGTAAAACACGCGGTTTAGAGCCGCTGGTGTTGGGGGGCGATCTTGGCGAGGGGATATTTCAGCTGGGTTGCCGGAACATAAAGATTTTGTTACTCGGGAACTTTTTAATAGCCATTCGAAATAAGCCAGAGCCTACGGAAATCAAGGCTCCAGCCCCGGAAACTGGTGAAAATGGCAGATGATACAAAATGTAAAAACACCCGATAAAAATGAAATATTTTTCATCTTGGTTGTTTTTTGAGCAAAAAAAAGCCCGCATCTTTTATCGATGCGGGCTTCGTTTCAGTGTGAAAAGTGATGGATATTATTGGTCGCGGGAGCGCTCGGCGGCCAGGCGTTCGGCCAACGCATCAACATCGGCGATAGGCGGCTCGGGCAGGATCTTCAGCGTCGCCTGCATCAAGCGCATCTGCCGGATAAAGCGCCGGCAGTTGGGGCAGAACATCAGGTGATGGCGCACCAGCAGGCGCTCGCGAAAGGTCAGTTGCCCATCGAGATAGTCACTGGAACGTGCCACTTGTTCCTTACAGGTCAACATTCGCCGGTTTCCTCAAAATGCTCCACCGTGGCGAAGACTTTAAGCCGTGCTCGATGCAACAGCACACGAACATTGGAGAGCGATAGCGTCAGAAGATTACAAATCTCCTCCAACTCCAGCCCCTGGCGCTCACGCAGCAGCAGTACGCTGCTTTGCAGCTCGGAAAGACTGGCCAGTGTGTGCTCCAGGCATTTACGCAATTCGTCTTCAGTGAGCAGGGCTTCGGGCGTGTCCTGGTGCCAGGCAAACGGCGCGACGGCCCAGTGGCCATCTTCGGGCACAAAGCGATCATCACCGATGGTGCCATGGGGCGCCGGCAAGTCATCGAGCAGTACTTCCCGGCGGTTTTGCTTGTAGCGGCCCTTTGCCGAGTTGGCAGTGATGGTCAGCAGCCAGGTCTTGAGGCTGGAACGCCCCTCGAACTTCGCCAGGTTACGCACCACCGACAGCCAGGCGTCCTGCACCACCTCGTCGGCATGGCGCTGGCCAACGATGGCATAGGCCACGGCGCGCATGGCGCTCTGGTAAGTGGTGACCAACTCCTTGTAGGCCCGCTGCTCACCCTTGAGCAATCGTTCAAGCAGGTGCGCGTCGTCCGCTGCTGCCATTCAAGACCTCGATTTCAAAACATGATCAGCGTTTGCGCAGGATCACGCTACCAATCGAATACCCTGCGCCAAACGAGCTAAGCACAGCCACAGCGCCCTTGGGCAAGTCGTCCTGGTAGGTGTGGAACGCAATCACCGAACCCGCCGAACTGGTGTTGGCGTAAGTATCGAGGATCACCGGCGCCTCTTCCACAGAAGCCTCGCGGCCCAGCAGTTTCTTGACGATCAGGTGATTCATGCTGAGGTTGGCCTGGTGCAGCCAGAAACGCTTCACATCGCCAACATTCAGCTGGTTTTCCGACAGGTGCTTGCCGATCAACTCGGCGACCATCGGGCAGACATCACGGAAGACTTTGCGGCCTTCCTGCACGAACAGCTTGTCCGGGGCACCAATCCCCTCTTCCGCCGCGCGGTTGAGGAAACCGAAGTTATTGCGGATGTTGTTAGAGAACTTGGTCAGCAGCTTGGTGCTCACCACGTCGAACTGATGCTCGGAAGTGGCCAGGTCGGCCCGCTCCAGGATCACGGCGGTGGCCGCATCGCCAAAGATGAAATGGCTGTCGCGGTCGCGGAAATTCAGGTGGCCGGTGCAGATCTCCGGGTTGACCATCAGGATCGCCCGCGCCTGGCCCAGCTGGATGCTGTTGGCGGCGTTCTGGATACCGAAGGTCGCCGAGGAACACGCCACGTTCATGTCAAAGCCAAAACCCTGGATACCCAGCGCTTCCTGGACTTCGATGGCAATCGCCGGGTACGCCCGCTGCAGGTTGGAACAGGCGACGATCACACCGTCGATATCGGCGGCGGTCTTGCCGGCGCGCTGCAAGGCTTGCTCGGCAGCACTGACGGCCATCTGGCAGAGGATCGACCATTCGTCGTTGGAGCGCTCGGGCAGGCGTGGCGCCATGCGCTGCGGGTCGAGAATGCCGGCCTTGTCCATGACAAAGCGGCTCTTGATGCCCGAGGCCTTCTCGATAAAGGCGGCGCTGGATTCGGTCAGGGCCTCCACGTCACCGCGTTCAATGGCGGCGGCGTTATCCAGGTTGAACTGTTGCACGTAAGCATTGAAAGACTGCACCAGCTCTTCGTTGGAGATGCTGTTGGCCGGGGTGTACAGGCCTGTGCCGCTGATGACGACGTTATGCACGGTCGTTCCTCTAAATCTGTTCAGGCAGAAGGGTATTGGTACCGTCGTACCAAACCGTAAGTAGTTTTATGCCGCCCAGCGGCCTTCAAACTGGTAACGCTTTATTCCATCGCGCCACGGCTGCACCAGCCCAACTCGACGATCCCGGCATTTATAACCGCGAAGTTTGCCACAACATCGGACACTTGGCGCCTATCCCGCGCAAACACCTTCCCTGTGGCGAGCGAGCAAGCTCGCTCGCCACAGTTGCTTGCCGCACGTCGGTCACGCTTCGACCAGGCTCCATTGCTTGCTCAGGCGCTTGTCGGAAATCGGTACCTTGGTGCCCAACTGCTGGGCAAACAGCGAAACCCGGTATTCCTCCAGCCACCAGCGATACAGCTCCAGCTGAGGGTCGCGCTTGCCTTCCTGGGCGTGTTTGTTCAGGCGGTTCTGATACTGGCTCCACAAGCCGCCCAACTCGGTACTCCAGACCCGGTCCTTCTGCACTTGGCTTGGCAATTTCTCCAGGCGCAGCTCGATGGCCTTGAGGAAGCGCGGCAGTTCCTTAAACCATTGCGCCGGGGTTTCCCGTACGAAACCGGGGTACACCAGATTGCTCAGTTGCTGCTTGATATCATTCAGCGCCACCGCCTGGGCCAGGTCAATCTTGCCCTTGAAGCGTTTTTGCAGGCCATGCCACAGTTTCAAAATTTCGAGGGTCAGGCGCGCCTGGCGCTCGGCGTGCTCGGTCCAACTGCCACGCTTGCGCTCGGCCAGGGCGGCCAGGCCGGCGCCGTCCCGCGGCAGGCTGGCTTCGCCTTCCAGCACGCAACTGTCGAGGCTGGCCAACAGAATGTCTTCCACCAGGGCTTCGATACGCCCCAGTTCGCGGTACATCAACCCCAACTCGGTCAGGCCCGGCAATTTGCCCCGCAGGAACTTTGCCGGCTCGGCCAGTTGTTGCAGCAGCAGGCGCTGCAAGGCTCGACGGTGCTGGAACTCAGCCTCGGCAGCGGTAGAGAAACGCCCTTCCTTGACCGTGCCGTTTTCTTCGACCAAGGCCGGATACACCGTCATCGACAGCCCGGCGATGTTTTGCTGGGTTTTCTCGGCCACCGCCGCGAACACCTTGGCCTCCACCGGCTGCTGGCTCTTCGCAGTCTGCGGCACCGCCAACGCAGCTTGGCTGGCCTCGGCGAAACGCGCGGTCAACTCGGCCAGGTCGCGGCCTTCACCGAGGAACTTGCCCTGGCCGTCGACCACTTCCAGGTTCATCTTCAGGTGGCTTTCCACCTGCTGCGCAGCCTCGGCCCAGGCTTCATCGCTGACCCGTGCCCCGGTCATGCGCAGCAGCTCGCGCCCCAAGGCCTGAGGCAACGAGCCCTGGCCGAACTCGATACGTTGCAACGCCGCCTTGACGAAATCCGGCACCGGCACGAAGTTCTTGCGCAGGGCCTTGGGCAGGTTGCGCACCAGGGCAATGCACTTGGCCTCGATCACACCCGGCACCAGCCATTCCAGGCGTTCGGGCGGCAAGGCCGGCAACAACGGCGCCGGTACGCGCAGGGTCACACCGTCCCGTGGATGGTTGGGTTCGAAGTGATAACTCAAGGCCAGCGCCAGGTCGCCCAGGTGCAAGGTGTCGGGGTAATGGGCAGCGGTGACTTCGCTGGCCTCGCGGGCCAGTACGTCTTCTTCGCGCATGATCAACAGTTGCGGGTCTTTCTGGCTGTTGACCTTGTACCAACTGTCGAAGGTCGCAGTCTGGTGGATCTCGGCGGGCAGGCGCGCGTCGTAGAAGGCGTACAGGGTTTCTTCGTCCGCCAGGATATCGCGCCGGCGGGCCTTGGCTTCCAGTTCGTCAAGCTGCTCCAGCAATTGCTGGTTGGCCGTCAGGCAGCGGGCCCGGGACTGGATCTCGCCGCGCACCAGGCCTTCGCGGATAAACAGCTCGCGAGACGTCACCGGATCAATCGGCCCGTAATGCACCGGCCGGCGCCCGACGATGATCAACCCGAACAGGGTGATCTGCTCAAACGCCACCACTTGGCCGCGCTTCTTTTCCCAATGGGGTTCGAAGTGGTTTTTCTTGATCAGGTGCCCGGCCAACGGCTCGATCCAGTCGGCGTCGATCTTGGCCACCATCCGCGCGTACAGCTTGGAGGTTTCCACCAGCTCGGCGGTCATCAGCCATTGCGGACGCTTCTTGCCAATACCCGACGACGGGTGAATCCAGAAACGCCGCTGACGCGCGCCGAGGTAATCGCCCTCTTCGGTCTTCTGGCCAATCTGGCTGAGCAGGCCGGACAGCACCGCCTTGTGCAGTTTGGGGAAGTCCGCCGGTTCTTTGTTGACGGTCAACTGCATGTCGCGACAGATCAGGCTCAATTGGCGGTGGGAGTCACGCCATTCCCGCAGGCGCAGATAGTTCAGGAAATTCTTGCGGCACCAATTGCGCAGCGGGCTGGCGGTCAATTCCTGGCGCTGCTCTTCAAAACCACGCCACAGGTTCACCAACCCGGCGAAGTCCGAATCCGCGTCCTTCCATTGTGCGTGAGCCTGGTCGGCGGCTTGCTGGCGCTCCGGCGGACGCTCGCGCGGGTCCTGGATCGACATGGCGCTGGCGACGATCAGCACTTCCTGCAGGCTGCCAAGCTTGGCTGCCTCCAGCAACATGCGGCCCATGCGTGGGTCCACCGGCAGACGCGCCAACTGGCGGCCCATCGGTGTCAGCTGGCTGTTGCGGTCAACGGCGGACAACTCTTGCAGCAGGTTGAAACCGTCGCTGATGGCCTTGCCGTCCGGCGGCTCGATAAACGGGAAATCGGTGATCTCGCCCAGGCGCAGGTGCAGCATCTGCAGGATTACGGCCGCGAGGTTTGTGCGAAGAATCTCGGGATCGGTAAATTCCGGGCGCCCGATAAAATCCTCTTCGCTGTACAAGCGCACGCAGATACCGGGTTCGACCCGCCCGCACCGGCCTTTACGCTGGTTGGCACTGGCCTGGGAAATCGCCTCGATCGGCAGTCGCTGCACCTTGGCCCGGTAGCTGTAGCGGCTGATGCGCGCGGTGCCGCTGTCGATCACATAACGAATGCCTGGCACGGTCAGCGAGGTTTCCGCGACGTTGGTCGCCAGCACCACACGCCGGCCCGGGTGCGACTGGAAAATCCGCTGCTGCTCCGCCGGCGACAGGCGCGCATACAGCGGCAGGATTTCAGTGTGCTTGAGCTGGGCCTTGCGCAGCATGTCGGCGGCATCGCGAATCTCGCGCTCGCCGGGCAGGAACACCAGCACATCGCCGGGGCTCTTGCGCTCGCTGCGCTCGAAGGCGGCGATCTCATCGAGGGTGGCGAGAATCGCCTGGTCGACGGTCAGGTCGTCCTCGACGCGGTTGCCCTCCTCGTCCTGCTCCAGGGTCAGCGGGCGGTACCAGGTCTCCACCGGGAAGGTGCGGCCCGACACCTCGACAATCGGCGCATCGTCGAAGTGCTTGGAAAAGCGCTCCAGGTCGATGGTGGCCGAGGTGATGATGACCTTGAGGTCCGGGCGACGCGGCAGCAGGGTTTTCAGATAACCCAGCAGGAAGTCGATGTTCAGGCTGCGTTCGTGGGCTTCGTCGACGATGATCGTGTCGTAGCGTTCGAGGTAGCGGTCGTTCTGGGTTTCGGCCAGCAGGATACCGTCGGTCATCAGCTTGATCAGGGTGTTGGAATCACTCTGGTCTTCAAACCGCACCTGATAACCCACCAGGGAACCCAGCGGCGTCGCCAACTCTTCCGCGACCCGGCTCGCTACGCTACGCGCCGCAATCCGCCGCGGCTGGGTGTGGCCGATCAGGCCGTATTGGCCGCGGCCGATTTCCAGGCAGATTTTCGGCAACTGGGTGGTTTTACCCGAACCGGTCTCACCGGCAATGATCAGCACCTGATGCTTGAGCAACGCTTCCTTGATCTCGTCACGCTTGGCGGCGATCGGCAGGCTGTCGTCATAGCGAATCACCGGCAGGCTGGCGCGCCGCGCTGTCACCTGGGCGCAGGAGGCCTGCATCCGCGTCACCCACTGCGCAAGTTTTTCCTCATCGGGTTTCTTGCGCAGCTCAAGCAGCTGCCGCCGCAGGCGGTGGCGGTCGGCGAGCATGGCGTGATCGAGGTTTTTCAGCAGTTGGTCGATAGCGGGCGCTTGGTCAGTCATCAGGTACGCAAAGGTCGTCTATGTAGGCAGGGGGCGGATTGTCGCAGAAAAGCGCCGCCGCGCGCTCCCCTCATTCATTGTCCAGGCCCTTGCGCCGGTAAGGAAACACATCGATTACCTTGCCGGCGCGAATCGCCTCTTGCAGGCCTTTCCAGTAGTCGGCGTTGTACAGCTCGCCGTGCAGTTCGTCGAACAGGCGGCGCTGGGCGGAATCAGCAAACAGGAATGGCGGAAACTCCTCGGGAAACACGTCCAGCGGACCGATGGAATACCAGGGCTCGGAGGCCATTTCATCTTCCGGGGTACGCGGCGCCGGAATGTGGCGGAAGTTGGCCTCGGTCAGGAAACAGATTTCGTCATAGTCGTAGAACACCACGCGACCGTGGCGGGTGACGCCAAAATTCTTCAGCAGCATGTCGCCCGGGAAAATATTCGCCGCCGCCAGTTGCTTGATCGCCAGGCCGTAGTCTTCCAGGGCTTCGCGCACCTGGGCTTCGTTGGCGTTTTCCAGGTAGAGGTTGAGCGGGGTCATGCGCCGCTCGGTCCAGCAGTGGCGGATCAGTACCGTATCGCCTTCGACTTCGACGGTACCGGCGGCGACTTCCAGCAGTTCGGCCAGGCATTCAGGCTCGAATTTGCTCAACGGAAAACGGAAGTCGGCGAACTCCTGGGTGTCGGCCATGCGCCCTACCCGGTCGACACTTTTCACCAACCGGTACTTCTCGATCACGGTGGCGCGGTTGACGTTTTTCGACGGTGAAAACCGGTCCTTGATGATCTTGAACACGGTGTTGAAGCCCGGCAGGGTAAACACGCTCATGACCATGCCGCGCACGCCCGGCGCCATGATGAACTGGTCATCGGTGGTGGCAAGGTGGTTGATCAGCGCCCGGTAGAATTCGGATTTGCCGTGTTTGTAGAAGCCGATGGAGGTGTACAACTCGGCGATGTGCTTGCCCGGCAGGATGCGCTTGAGGAAGCCGATAAACTCCGCCGGCACCGGCACGTCCACCATGAAATAGGAGCGGGTGAACGAGAAGATGATCGACACATCGGCCTCGTCGGTGATCAGCGCGTCGATCTGGATGCCGCGCCCTTCGCGGTGCAGCAGCGGGATCACCAGCGGCCACTGTTCGTCGCGGGTGTAGATGCGCCCTACGAGGTACGCGCCTTTGTTGCGGTACAGCACCGAGGAAAACAGTTCGACGTTGAGGTCCGGGTCTTTGCAGACCCAGTCCGGCAGGTTTTCGCGCAATTGCGCCTCCAGGCGGCGCAGGTCGGCGGGCAAGTCGGCGTAGGGTTCGCTGAAACTGTAGTCGGCGAAAATCTGCTCCAGCATGCCCGCCAGCTTGCCGCCCGGCTTGTAGGTGCGGGTTTGCGCCGCCCGGGCGCGGCGCAGGCTGGGCCGGGTGGTATGGATGAACATGCAGCCATCGCTGATCAGGTCATGGCTGAACAGGCCGCAAAACGTCGAGTTGTACCAGGTCTCGGACAGCTCATCGTCAAACCGCAGGTCGATCAGGCTGATGTAGGCACTTTTCACCAGCGGCCAGGCGGCAATGTCGAGCAACACGGCTTCATCGAAAGCCGCCCGCAGCCGCGCCGTGACTTCGCTGACCTTCTCTTCGTAAAGATTGATGCGCGCAGCCGATGCCGCCTGCCCTTGCTGCCACTGCGCCTTTTCAAAGCGCTCCCGGGCGCCGTCGGTGATCTGGCGGAAGTGCTCGCGGTAGTCGTCGAAGCCGTCGAGGATCATCTGCGCAATGTCGAGGGCGGGCGTTGGCTGCGGCATTCGGGAAACCTCTGCGGGCATTTGGAGTGAGCTGAGCTTAGCCAGTGTGCGGGAACAGGAGAAGGATCATTTTTCATTCAGACTTGTACAAGATTGTTCATTTCGTACATTTATTTACTCTTTATTTAATTCGACTAACTGGTCAACAAAAAACCCGCGCGTCACCCACCCCGCATTAAACGTTTCATCTACAGGCCTTGTGTGACGTGGCCTGCCTGTGCGAGCCGGGGTAAATAAGAGTCTTTGCTCTACTGCTCCGGTACTGGTGGCTTCTCGACCATTGGATCCAACGTAAGGGAAACCCTGACTACCCTAGCTAGTGGCACTTTGCTATATAGCGCGCCCTCTCCCACCTAACAAGGTCAGAAGACCGATCCGGGAACAGGTTCTAACCGCCAAAGGAGCATTGAGATGTCATTGAGGAATATGGGGATCGGCCTGCGCGCCAGTCTGAGCTTTGCGGTACTGGCCGGCTTGCTGATAGTGGTGGGTCTGTTTGGCTTGGGGCAAATGGCCAAGCTGCGGGAAAGCGCCACCGTGATTGAGGATTCCTGGATGCCGAGCATCGAGACGGTCCACGACAGCGCGGCCTTTATCGCCAGCATCCGCCTGGAAGCACTGCGCCTGTTGACCACCGACGAATCCAGGGTGCGCGACAACAGCAAGAGCCTGATCAGCAAGGAACAGGCAGACCTGCAGGAAAGCTTCAAGCAATACGAAACACTGGTGGTCAACGAGCAGGACGCCGAGATGCTCAACCAGCTGAAAAGTACCGTATCGACGTACATGAGCATCATGGGCCAGATGATTCAGCTGGTGGACCAGGATCAACAGCAGCAGGCCATGGACCTGCTCAACAGCCGCCTCGCGCCCCAGGGCCTGGTGCTCAACAAGAGCCTGGAAGACCTGATCACCTTCAACCAGAAAGGCGTCCAGGCCGCCGCTGAATCGGCGGCGCAGATGTACTACAGCGCCCAATGGATCGTAGGCCTGATCATCATCACCGCCCTGCTGGCCACTTTGTTGCTGGCCTGGCTGCTGACCCGCAGCATCACCGCGCCCATTGGCCAGGCACTGACAGTGGCCCGCACCATCGCCTCCGGCGACCTGAGCCGGCCGATCGTCGTAGAGGGCAAGGATGAGCCGGCGCAACTGCTCACCGCGCTGGCCACCATGCAGGCCAACCTGCAGGAAACCATCCGTGGCATCAGCGAATCGTCGCAGCAGTTGGCCTCGGCGGCGGAAGAGATGAGTTCGGTAATGGAGCAGAGCACCCGCGGCCTGCAAGCGCAGAACGACGAGATCGAACAGGCTGCCACCGCCGTGACGCAGATGAGCGCGGCAGTCGATGAAGTGGCGGGCAATGCGGTTTCCAGCGCCGAAGCCTCCAAGGCCTCCGACGAAGACAGCAAGCACGGTCACTACCAGATCAGCGAAACCATCAGCTCGATCCAGAACCTGGTGGACGAAGTCCTCGGTGCCTCGACCAAGGCCGAGGGCCTGGCGGCGCAGGCCCAGGACATCAGCAAGGTGCTTGAAGTGATTCGCGGGATTGCCGGGCAAACCAACCTGCTGGCACTCAACGCAGCGATTGAGGCGGCACGCGCGGGCGAGGCCGGTCGTGGTTTTGCCGTGGTGGCTGACGAAGTGCGCTCCCTGGCACAACGCACCCAGGACTCCACCGAAGAAATCGAGCAGATGATCAACGGTATCCAGCAAGGTACCCAGGACACCGTCGGCGCCCTGAACAGCAGCGCCGAACACGCCGGCCAGACCTTGCAGCGGGCCAACAGCGCCGGCAGTGCACTGGAGAAAATCACGGCGGCAATCTCACAGATCAGCCAGCGCAACCTGGTGATCGCCAGCGCCGCCGAGCAGCAAGCGTTGGTGGCCCGTGAGGTGGACCGCAGCCTGGTGAACATCCGGGACCTGTCGACGCAAACCGCCGCCGGTGCCACCCAGACCTCGGCGGCCAGCCAGGAACTGTCGCGGCTGGCGGTGGACCTCAATGGCTTGGTGACGCGTTTCGTGCTGTAAAACATGTATTAGCGATTGTGTCAGACAGGTCGGTGGGCAACACTTCCGCCCTTATCAAACTGGAGTTCCTCCGTGAGACCTGTCGACACCCTGCACCTGTTGGTGCTGGCCGCTATCTGGGGCGCGAGTTTTTTGTTCATGCGAATTATCGCGCCGGAAATCGGCACCCTTCCTACCGCGTTTTTCCGGGTGTCGATTGCCGCCACCGGCCTGCTGGTGATCCTCGCCATGATGCGGGTGAGTTGGGATTTCCAGGGCAAGTTCAAGACGGTCCTGTTGCTCGGGGTGATCAACTCGGGCATTCCCGCAACCATGTATTCAGTGGCGGCCCAAGTGCTGCCGGCCGGTTACTCGGCGATCTTCAATGCCACGACGCCACTGATGGGCGTGCTGATTGGCGGGTTGTTTTTCAGTGAGCGCCTCACGCCGTCGAAAATCGCCGGGGTATGCCTGGGCCTGTTCGGCGTTGGCATCCTGACCCGCGCCGGGCCGGTGGCCTTCGACATGGAATTGCTGATGGGTGCGCTGGCATGCCTGTTGGCGACCACCTGCTATGGCTTTGCCGGCTTTTTGGCACGCCGCTGGCTCGATCAACAGGGCGGGCTGGACAGTCGCCTGGCGGCCCTGGGCAGCATGCTCGGGGCCACGCTGTTCCTGTTGCCACTGTTTGCCTGGAGTGCCATCAGCCATCCACCGGTCAGCTGGGGTGGCTGGCCTGTGTGGTTGTCGCTGCTGGGGTTGGGGCTGGTATGCACGGCGTTTGCCTACATCCTGTACTTCCGCTTGCTGACGTCCATCGGCCCGGTGAAGTCGATGACCGTGACCTTCATGATTCCGCCATTCGGGGTGTTGTGGGGCGCGTTGCTGCTGGATGAGCCGTTGTCCATGGCGCATCTGTATGGCGGGTTATTGATTGCGGGGGCGTTGTGGCTGGTGCTTCGGCCGGGGAAATTGGCCCGCAAGCTGTAGGAGCTTTTTGGCTCCTACAGCGTTGGTTTTATCAGCTCTTACGGAACACAAAAGCCAATCCGACGATGATCAAGCCCATCCCCAGCAAGCTCAACATTGCCAGCTTGTTGCCGAAGATCAGGTAGTCCATCACCGCCGTCACCGCGGGCACCAGGTAGAACAAGCTGGTGACATTCACCAGGTTGCCCCGGGCAATCAGCCGGTACAGCAACAGCGTCGCCAGCAATGACACCACCAGCCCCATCCACAGCACCGGCACGAAAAAGCCGGTCTTGTGTTCAAAGTGGAACGGCTGGAACGGCACAAACACCGAGCACAACAGCAAGCCGGCCAGGTATTGCACAGGCAGCGTGCCCAACGGGTTATCGGTGATGCGCTTCTGCATGATCGAACCAAAGGTCATGCTGGCCAGGGCCAACAGGCCAAAAAGCATGCCTGCCAGGGACATGCCGGACATCCCGATGCCCTGGTACACCACCATGATCAACCCCGCCAATCCCAGCGCGAGGCCGAACATCCGGCTCCAGGAGCGCCGGCGCTCCATCAACACCACGGTCAGGATCGGCTGCACGCCCATGATGGTTGCCATCATGCCGGGCGTGACTTTGAGGTCCAGGGCCAGCAGATAGAAAATCTGGTAGGCCCCCAACAGCACCAGCCCGGTAGCCGCCGCGTAAAGCATCGGCCTGCCGGGACGCGGCAACTTCAGCTTGAGGATCGGTACCAGTATCACCAACCCCGCCAGGGCGATGGCGAAACGGATCAGCAGAAACGCAAAGGGTGAAGCGTGGGCCAGGCCCCATTTGGAGAAAATCGCCCCGCTGCTCCACAGCAAGACAAACAGGCTCGTCGAGGCCGCCGCGGCCACGGATTGTTTCGAAAGAACAGACATGGATACCACCTGTGATCAGGCAAAAAGCCAACTCAGCAACAGCTGAAATTCAGTAGGTTTTTTCAGGCGGGCACAGGGGAACAGCCATCAGCTGATCAGCCCGAAATGCCAACACCCGGCGGTGATACGACTGCGTACACCGGCGTGCTACTGACAGGTGGGGGGTAGTGACTGATCTGCGCAGGCTGCTGGCTCCCGCACGGCACGACCGCAGCGTTGACCGCTGAATCGACTACCGCTATGCGCAGGGAAGCTGGCATGTGCTGATCTTTTATGAAGGGATGAACAAGGTGTCTGGAAACACCTGCGGCCGACTATAACCAGCTGGGGACATGCTTTGCAATAACTTCGCCCGCACAAATCCAGCGCATAAAAAAACCGCTCATCGGAGCGGTTTTTTCGTGCCTGCAAAAGTCTTAACCAAACAACCAATACCCCAGCGCCGTCAGCACCACCACCGCCAGCACTGGCCGCAGGATGCGATAAGCCTTCGGATGCTTGCGCTTCCACTGCTTGACCACGCCACTGAAGCTGTCGCTGAAGCGCTTGCTCCAGGCATACGCCTGGTTGATCCCGCCAACGCGTTCGTCATCCAGGTTCTGCGGTGCGGTGGCGCGCCCCAGTTGCGCGCTGACCCAACGGTTGATGCGGGTCATCAGGCGGTTGCTCAGCGGGCGTTCGATGTCGCAGAACAGGATCACCCGGGTGTGCTCGGTTTCGTTCTTCACCCAGTGCACGTAGGTCTCGTCGAACATTACATCTTCACCGTCGCGCCAGGCGTACACCTGGCCGTCGACGAAAATACGGCAGTCGTCGGAGTTCGGCGTGGACAGCCCCAGGTGATAACGCAGGGAACCGGCAAACGGGTCGCGATGCGGGTTGAGGTGGCTGCCACCCGGCAACAGGGCGAACATCGCGCCCTTGACGTTGGGAATGCTGCTGACCAGGGCCACGGTTCTCGGGCACAGCAGTTCAGCCGACGGCAACGGTTTGTCGTACCACTTGAGGTAGAAACGCTTCCAGCCCTTCTTGAAGAACGAGCCGAAACCGGCGTCGTTGTTCTTCTCCGCGGCGCGGATGTAGCCCTCGTCGAACAGGTGCATGGCCTCTTCGCGAATCACTTCCCAGTTGTCCTTGAGCACGTCCAGCTCCGGGAACTTGCTGCGGTCCAGGTACGGCTTGGACGGCACGGCGGAGAAGATGTACATCAAGGCGTTGTACGGGGCGAACAGCGCTGAATGGTTGACGAACTGACGCAACATCGGCAAACGGGCCTTGCCACGCAAATGCACATACAGCGTGCTGCCGATAAACAGCAGCAACACCGACAGTTTGGCGGCCAAAGAAAAGGTCATGCAGCAACTCCTGGAAATAGGCGTCTGGCCATTAGCCTCCCGTTAAGGGGAAACCAGACGTAGCAGCCGGCCATGATAAACACTCCGGGCCTCGGGAAAAACCCGCGCACTCCAACAATCAGCATCTAGCGGTGCGCGATAACGGGCCAATTATGCATAAGGGCCACACCATCGCGCTGATTTGAATCAAGCCTGGTTTTCCTGATCGGTGAACAAATCGGCGAACAGCATGCTCGACAGGTAGCGTTCACCGGAGTCCGGCAGCACCACGACGATGGTCTTGCCCTGCATTTCCGGCTTCTGCGCCAGGCGCACCGCCACGGCCATCGCCGCGCCGCAGGAGATACCACACAGAATCCCCTCCTCCTGCATCAGGCGCAACGCCATGGCCTTGGATTCTTCGTCGCTGACCAGTTCGACCCGGTCGACCATCGACAGGTCGAGGTTCTTCGGCACAAAACCGGCGCCGATACCCTGGATCTTGTGGGGGCTGGGCTTGATCTCTTCACCGGCCAGCGCCTGGGTAATCACCGGCGAACTGATCGGCTCCACCGCCACCGACAGGATCGGCTTGCCCTGGATGTTCTTGATATAGCGCGACACCCCGGTGATGGTGCCGCCAGTGCCCACGCCCGCTACCAGCACGTCCACCGCGCCATCAGTGTCATTCCAGATTTCCGGACCGGTGGTTTTCTCGTGGATCGCCGGGTTGGCCGGGTTTTCGAACTGGGCCGGCATAAAGTACCTGGCCGGGTCGCTGGCAAGGATTTCGCCGGCTTTTTCAATCGCGCCCTTCATGCCCTTGGCCGGCTCGGTCAACACCAGTTCGGCGCCGAGGGCCTTGAGCACCTTGCGGCGCTCGATACTCATGGAGGCGGGCATGGTCAGCAACAGCTTGTAACCACGGGCGGCAGCAACAAATGCCAGGCCGATCCCGGTGTTGCCGGAAGTCGGCTCGACAATAGTCATGCCCGGCTTGAGTTTGCCGCTGCCTTCGGCATCCCAGATCATGTTTGCGCCAATCCGGCACTTCACCGAATACCCCGGGTTACGCCCTTCGATCTTGGCCAGGATAGTCACGCCACGCGGCGCGATACGGTTGATCTGAACCAGGGGCGTGTTACCGATGGAGTGCGCGTTGTCTGCAAAAATGCGGCTCATGACGGGTCCTTAAGGCAATTTCAGGAAGGCCCCAAGGGTATGCCTCGTGTTGCAAGGCGTCCAGTCAAGCGAACGTCCGGCGGCGCCAGCAGTCAATCGCCTACACGGATGGAGAATTTTCCTATGAAACGTCGCTACAGTTGGCCGCTCTGGACCCTCGTCGGGGTCGTGGTACTGCTGGTCGTCCTGGATATCGCCCTGCCCTATCTGGTGCGCAATTACCTGAATGACAAACTCGCCGACATGGGCGATTACCGCGGCCAGGTCACCGATGTCGACCTCGCACTGTGGCGCGGCGCCTATCGGATCAACGGCCTGCAGATCGTCAAGGTCGACGGCAAGGTGCCGGTACCGTTCGTCAAGGCGCCGGTGATCGACCTGTCAGTGAGCTGGCATTCGCTGTGGTACGACCACGCAGTGGTGGCCGAGGCACAGTTCATCAAGCCGGAGCTGAACTTCGTCGACGGCGGCACCAACAAGCAGGCGTCCCAGACCGGTCAGGGCACCGACTGGCGGGCCCAACTGAGCAAACTGTTGCCGATCACCCTCAATGAGGTACGCATCAACGACGGCAAGATCGCGTTCCATAACTTCAGTTCGAAACCGCCGGTCAATATGTACGCGACCCAGGTCAACGCCAGCTTCTACAACCTGACCAACGTGGTGGATGTCAAAGGCCAGCGCGACGCGCGCTTCGACGGCAAGGCGCTGTTCCTGGGCCAGGCACCGCTGGAAGCCACCGCCACGTTCGACCCCTTGAGCAATTTCGAAAACTTCGAATTCCGCTTCCGGGCCCGGGATATCGAACTCAAGCGCATGAATGACTTCGCCTCGGCCTACGGCAAGTTCGACTTCAATGCCGGCAACGGCGACCTGGTGGTTGAAGCCCAGGCCGAAAAAGGCCAGTTGACCGGCTACATCAAGCCTTTGCTGCGCAATGTCGAAGTGTTCAACTGGCAGCAGGATGTCGAGAACAAGGACAAGGGCATCTTTCGGTCGATCTGGGAGGCGGTGGTTGGCGTCAGCGAAACCGTGCTGAAGAACCAGCAGAAAAACCAGTTCGCCACCCGCGTGGAGCTGAGCGGCAACGTGCACCAGCAAGATATCAGCGCGTTCCAGGCGTTTTTGCAGATTTTGCGCAATGGTTTTGTCCAGGCCTTCAACGCCCGCTATGAACAACCCAAGCCCTCGACAGATTGATCTTCAACGTGACTGCCCATTCAGAGACTGAATAGCCCGTCTGCGTTCACAGTCGCCGGGGCTGCGCGGTATAGTCGGGCCAAGCTGATTACTCGCCCGCTTCGGTCCTGCACCGTTCGGCGTCACGTTCGAGGATTGATAGATGAAGTTCGAAGGCACCCAGGCCTACGTTGCCACCGATGACCTGAAACTGGCCGTCAACGCCGCCATCACCTTGGAGCGGCCACTGCTGGTCAAGGGCGAACCGGGCACCGGCAAGACCATGCTCGCCGAGCAACTGGCCGAATCCTTTGACGCCAAGCTGATCACCTGGCACATCAAGTCCACCACCAAGGCGCACCAGGGCCTGTACGAGTACGACGCGGTGAGCCGCCTGCGGGACTCGCAGCTGGGCGTGGACAAGGTGCACGACGTACGCAACTACCTGAAAAAGGGCAAGCTCTGGGAAGCCTTCGAGTCCGAGGAGCGGGTCATCCTGCTGATCGACGAAATCGACAAGGCCGACATCGAGTTCCCCAACGACCTGCTGCAAGAACTCGACAAGATGGAGTTCTACGTCTACGAAATCGACGAGACCATCAAGGCCAAGAAGCGCCCGATCATCATCATTACCTCCAACAACGAAAAAGAGCTGCCGGACGCGTTCCTGCGCCGCTGCTTCTTCCACTACATCGCCTTCCCGGACCGCACCACCCTGCAAAAGATCGTCGACGTACACTACCCGGACATCAAGAAAGACCTGGTCAGCGAAGCCCTCGACGTATTCTTTGACGTGCGCAAAGTACCGGGCCTGAAGAAAAAACCGTCCACCTCCGAACTGGTGGACTGGCTGAAACTGCTGATGGCCGACAACATCGGCGAAGCGGTGCTGCGCGAGCGCGACCCCACCAAGGCCATCCCGCCCCTGGCCGGTGCCCTGGTGAAGAACGAGCAGGACGTGCAGTTGCTGGAACGCCTGGCGTTCATGAGCCGTCGCGGTAACCGATAAGGGCGATTGCCATGCTGCTCAACCTGTTCAATGAAATGCGTGCAGCCAAGGTGCCCGTGTCGGTGCGTGAGCTGCTGGACCTGATCAACGCGCTGAAACAGCGCGTGACCTTCGCCGACATGGACGAGTTCTACTACCTGGCCCGGGCGATCCTGGTGAAGGACGAACGGCATTTCGACAAGTTCGACCGGGCCTTCGGCGCCTACTTCAACGGCCTGGAAAAACTCGACGATCACCTGCAGGCACTGATCCCCGAAGACTGGCTGCGCAAGGAATTCGAACGCTCGCTGACCGACGAGGAACGCGCACAGATCCAGTCCCTCGGCGGGCTGGACAAGCTGATCGAAGAATTCAAGAAACGTCTGGAAGAACAGAAAGAACGCCACGCCGGCGGCAACAAGTGGATCGGCACCGGCGGTACCAGCCCCTTCGGCTCCGGCGGCTTCAACCCCGAAGGCATACGCGTGGGGGATGCCGGCAAGCGCCAGGGCAAGGCGGTCAAGGTCTGGGACCAGCGCGAGTACAAGAACCTCGATGATTCGGTGGAACTGGGCACGCGCAACATCAAGATCGCCCTGCGCCGCCTGCGCAAGTTCGCACGCCAGGGTGCGGCGGAAGAGCTCGACATTGACGGCACCATCGACCATACGGCCCGCGATGCCGGGCTGCTGAATATCCAGATGCGCCCGGAGCGGCGCAACACCATCAAGCTGTTGCTGCTGTTCGACATCGGCGGCTCGATGGATGCCCATGTGAAGACTTGCGAAGAGTTGTTCTCGGCGTGCAAGACCGAGTTCAAGCACCTGGAGTATTTCTACTTCCACAACTTCATTTATGAATCGGTGTGGAAGAACAACATGCGCCGGGGCTCGGAACGCACCTCGACCCAGGATTTGCTGCACAAGTACGGCGCCGACTACAAAGTGATCTTTATCGGCGATGCGGCCATGGCGCCGTATGAAATCACCCAGGCCGGCGGCAGCGTCGAGCACTGGAATGAAGAGCCCGGGTATGTGTGGATGCAGCGGTTCATGGAGAAGTACAAGAAGCTGATCTGGATTAATCCGTACCCGAAAGATACCTGGGGCTATACGGCGTCCACCGGGATAGTCCGGGACTTGATCGAGGACCAGATGTTTCCGTTGACGTTGCGTGGGCTTGAGGAAGGGATGCGCTTTTTGTCGAAGTAATCTGTTTCCCAGACAACCACCATCAAATGTGGGAGCGGGCTTGCTCGCGAAGGCGGTGTATCAGCCAATATATTCGGAGACTGACACTGCGCTTTCGCGAGCAAGCCCGCTCCCACATTTTGTCCTGCGGCGGTCTTCAGTTTCTGGCAAGGTGCTGCAAATACTCCACCTGCTGCCGATGCGCCGTCTCCTGCATGACCGGCGCCAACCTCACCTTCTCCCCCGGCAAACACTGCGCCAGCCGTGCCAGCGCCAATGGCGTCAACGCCCCCAGTCGCGGATAACCGCCAATGGTCTGCCGGTCATTGAGCAACACAATCGGCTGCCCGTCCGGCGGCACCTGGATCGCGCCCAGCGGGATGCCTTCCGAGATCAGCGACGGTCCCTGATATTCCAGCGGCGTGCCCAGCAGGCGCATGCCCATGCGGTCGGCGCGGCTGTCGAGGGTCCATTCGCTGTTGAATACATCAAACAGACTCTGCCCGCCGAACTGGCCGATCTGCGCCCCGAGGATCACCTCAAGTGGCGCCTTGGAATCCAGCTTCGGCAATTGCCCGGCGGACAACACCTGCATCGCACCGCCCACGCCCGAATAGGTCAATTGCGCACCCTCGGCCAGTGACCGGCCAAAGCCATCCAGCCCGCCCAGTTCTTCACGTCCCACCGTGGCGCAGCTGCCCAGCACCTGCGGCGCATCAAACCCGCCCGGCGCTGCCAGGTAAGCCCGCGCACCGCTGAAAGGCTGGGTAAAACGCAAGCGCTGGCCTTTTTGCAGAATAAAGGTGCGCCCCGGGCTGATCGCGCGCTCATCGACATAAGCGCCCAGGTCTGCCCCGGCCAATGCCAGCAGGCAGTAATCCTCGGCTTGCACGGTGAAGCCACCCAAGGTGATTTCCACCACGGGGGCATCCAGGGCATTGCCCAGCAACCAATTGGCCCACGACATCGACACCCAATCCAGCGCGCCGCCCTGGGTCACGCCTAAGTGCCTTACGCCAAAACGTCCAGCGTCCTGCAGCAAGCACAGCGGGGTGCTGGCTTCGATCAACAAGCGGCTCATGCCTGGGCCTCCAACGGTGTGTCATCGCCACCCAGGTTGATGAATTCGCTATGGCTAACCGCTTCGTAACGCACGGTGTCCCCCGGCTGCATCAGGCTGTAGCCGTCGCGTTCGCGATCAAACAACTTGGCCGGTGTGCGGCCGATCAGGTTCCAGCCACCCGGCGATACCACCGGATAGGCCGCCGTCTGCCGCTCGGCGATGCCCACGCTGCCCGCCGCCACCCGCTTGCGCGGGGTGTTGAGCCGCGGTGTCGCGAGCTGTTCATCCACCAGCCCCATAAAGGCAAACCCCGGGGCGAAGCCCAAGGCGAATACCTGGTACTCATGCTGGCTGTGACGGCGAATCACCTCCTCCACTGCCAGGCCACTGCGCTGCGCCAGCAACGCCAACTCCGGGCCGACACTCAGGTCATACCAGACCGGCAACACATGGCATCGCCCGCTGCCCTTGGGTTCGGGCTGCAATTCCTTGAGCGCCTGGTCGATCAACGCCCGTGCCTGGCCAGGGTCCAGCGCCAGCAGGTCGTAATGCACCATCAGGGTCGTGTAGGACGGCACCAGGTCCACCAGCGCCGGGCCAAAACCTTCGCGCAAACGGCGGGTGGCGGCGAGCATCCAGGGCATGTTGTCTTCGGCGATCACCTCAAACAGGCGCACCATCAGGCAGTCGATGGCCACCACTTCAATCCGTGGCTTCATGCTGGGGTCAACGCCTCGCGGATGCGCTGCACGGCAGCCACTGAGCTGGCGTTATCGCCATGCACGCACAAGGTATTGGCTTGCAGGTGCAACGGACTGCCATCACTGGCGACCAACTGTTCTCCCCGGGCGATGATCAAGGCCTGCTGGATGATCTTTTCCGGATCGTGGTGCACCGCGCCCGGCAACTGGCGGGAGACCAGATGGCCGGCACTGTCGTAGGCACGATCGGCAAAGGCTTCGAACCACAGGGTCACGCCATATTCGTCACCCAGGGCCTGGGCGGCGCTGTTGTCGCGGGTGGCCATCAGCATCAATGGCAGGCTGGCGTCGTAGGCCGCCACGGCCTGGATCACCGCTCGCAATTGCGCAGGCTTGGCCATCATGTCGTTGTACATCGCGCCATGGGGTTTGACGTAGCTGACCCGTCCGCCCTGGGCCCGGCAAATACCGTCGAGGGCGCCGACCTGGTAGTGCAACAGGTCCTGGATTTCCTGCGGGGTGTAGGCCATGGATCGGCGGCCGAAACCCTGCAGGTCCTGGTACGCCGGGTGCGCGCCCACCTGCACGCCATGCTCGAAGGCCAGGCTGACGGTCTTGCGCATGATGCTCGGGTCGCCGGCGTGGAAACCGCAGGCTACGTTGGCGCAATCAATGAACGGCATGACTTCGGCGTCCAGACCCAAGGTCCAGTTGCCAAAGCTTTCGCCGATGTCGCAGTTCAATAGCAGGCGGCTCACGGTAGGGCTCCTGTAGGCTTTATTTTTTTGTAGTGTGGGATCTTTTACCAAGATCTCGCAACGATGTTGTCCCGAGCCCCAACGACGCTTATCGTGAGACAGCTCGATTTTTGGCGGTTGCGGCACGCTGCGTCCAACTAATAAAAAACAATCCATGCATAAGAAAAGTTGATCCCATGAATCTGAAGTTCCTCGAAACCTTCGTCTGGGTGGCCAAGCTCAAGAGCTTTCGCCTCACGGCAGAGAAGCTGTTCACTACCCAGGCCTCGATCTCCAGCCGCATCGCCGTGCTGGAAAGCGAGTTGGGGGTGAAGCTGTTCCTGCGCGATTCCCGAGGTGTGAGCCTGACGCCGGAAGGCTTGAAGGTGCTCGATTATGCCGAGCAGATGATGGCGACCATGCAAGGGCTCAAGCAGTCCCTGGAAACCACCAGCAGCAAGGTCGGGCGTATCCGCATCGGAGTGATGGACACGGTGATCCACACCTGGCTGAGCGCGCTGGTGGCAGAACTGACGGACAACTTTCCGCGGGTAGAAATCGAGTTGGTCGCCGATACCGCGCTGAACCTCAGCGATCAGTTGCAAAAAGGCTTTCTCGACCTGATCCTGCAAACCGACCTGCTGCGCCAGGAAACCTTGCGCAGCCTGGAACTGGCCAGCCACCCCATGGGCTGGATCGTCGCCAGCCACTCGATCTACAACCGCGACTACGCGTCCCTCGCCGAACTGGCCCAGGAGCGCATCATCACCTACTCGAAAAACTCCTGTCCGCACCAGGACGTGCTCAGCCTGATGCAGGCTAACGGCGTATCCGCCCCACGGATGAACTGTGTGAACTCGGTGTCAGCGATCACCCGCCTGCTGCGGGACGGGTTCGGGATTGGTGCGTTCCCGCCCGTATTGGTCAGTGAAGAGCTGGCACGAGGTGAATTGACCATGCTGCCCATGGAACAACGGCCGCCGAACCTGCAGGTGGTGGTGTCGTGGCGAGTGGGCGTGGAGTTGGTGGAGGAGATTGTGGCGCTGTGCCAGAGCGTGGTGCAGCAGTATGCGCAGAAGGTGGGCGAGGACTTGATGGTGTTGAGCAAACCCATGCCACTGAAGGAACCGATTTAAAACTGTGGGAGCGGGCAAGCCCGCTCCCACAATTTGACCGCGTCAGCCTTTAAAGCCCCTTGAGGTCCCGCTCTTCAATTGGTCGGCTCTGGCGCAGGCGCTTGCCGCCCAACACCACCCAGTCGATCAGGCGGAACAGGCACTCGATGCCGAACGACAACAACATCGCCCCGCCCAGGCCCCAGCCCATGGCTTCCGGGGTCAGCAACAGCATGTAGCTGTAGCCGTTCCAGGTTTCCTGGCGAATCGCCGGGTCGGCGGCCACCGCCACTTGCAGCGCGCGGATGTACCACGGGCCCTGCATCGCCTGGAACTGCTTATCCAGCGCTACCTGGCGGTCGAGCAAGGTGCCCAGGCTATTGGCATCGCTGCGAAACACCGGATCGTCACTGGCACGGTAATGGGCCACCAGCGCCTGCAAGTCACCGTTGAAGAACTGTTGCGCCGTGGCATCGAAGCCGCGCAAGCCGGTCTGGGCTTCGATCAAGTGGGCTTCGACGCGCTTGGCGTAGTCGCTGATAAACCCCGGCACCTGCACACCGACCAACAGACCCACGGCAAACAACACCAGTCGCAAATAGCTGAGCAACATATTCGACGTCCTTATTCCGTTTTACCTTGGCTGACACATTCGCCGCGTCGCCACAGGCTCCACTGGCCCGGTTCGTAGCGGGTCCAGGTCTCGTTTTCGGTCAGGGGTTCAGTGGCAATCACCGTCACCACGTCATTGGGGGTGGTTTCGGCCTGAAAATCGACGATCACGTCGACATCTTTCAACCGTGCAGGGCCAAATGGCGCACGCCGGGTGATCTGTGCCAGTTTGGTCGAGCAATAGCAGAACAGCCAGTCACCGTCGCTGAGCAGGCAGTTGAACACGCCCTTGCTGCGGTATTCGCTGCAGGCGGCGATCAGGTCCGGCAGCACCTGTTCGATGTCCACCGGTTCCGGGAACGCTTCACGGACTCGGTTGAGCAAATCGCAGAACGCCGCTTCGCTGTCGGTATCGCCCACCGGGCGGTAGAACGTGGCGCGGGGGTTGAAGTCCGCCAGTTGACCGTTATGCGCAAAGCACCAGTTGCGGCCCCACAGTTCACGGACGAACGGATGGGTATTGGACAGGCACACCTTGCCCACATTGGCCTGGCGGATATGGCCAATCACCACTTCACTCTTGATGGGATAACGCTGCACCAGCAGCGCGACTTCCGATTCGCTGCTGGCCGCCGGGTCCTGGAACAACCGCAGGCCACGGCCCTCGTAGAAGGCGATGCCCCAACCGTCGCGGTGGGGCCCGGTACGTCCGCCGCGCTGCATCAGCCCGGTGAAGCTGAAGACGATATCGGTCGGTACGTTGGCACTCATGCCCAATAATTCACACATGCCAGGCTTCTCGATACAGGGCGTACAACGTTAAAGGCGCGGTTCGACCCGCATACCGCTGACAGGTGCCGGGCGACCGTAACGCTCATCGGCGAAGGGTTCGTCGTCATCCTCCGGCTCGGCGGCAGCGGCTGCCGCAGCGGCGGCCTTCTGCTCACGACGAACCCTGGCGGCACGCTCGATGGGCCAGCGGATCAGCACGAACACCAGGTACACGCCGAACGCGATCATGCAATACATGAACAGATCGGAAATCGCCCGCCAGGCGTTGTTGCCGACCTTGAGCACCAGGTCCAGGGCGGTGATGGCCACGGCCGGGGCGAACTGGGTCTTCACCGGGTCGACGATGGTCGGGCTGAACAGCAGCACCGCCACCAGCAACCGCAGCGGCTCGCGCAGCCAGCGCCACATCCAGCGGGTCATGGCAAACCACACCAACAGGCAACCCAGGGCTGCGAAGGCGTAGAGGCCCCAAGCGATCAGATAGTCGTTCTCGGTCATGGTGTCCATGGCAAGGTAGGCAAACAGGCCGCTATGATAACGGCTTTTCAGTGCCGAGGCTGCAATGCCGTCGGCCAACCGCCAGACAGAGAGTGATCCATGCCCCCATCGACCCACATCACTGCCGCCCCGATCGCCCGCAAGGCCCCAGGCACCGACCCGTATGCCTGGCTGCAAGCGCGTGACAGCGCCGAGGTGCTCGATTACCTCAAGGCGGAAAATGCCTGGCAAGAAGCACAATTGTCCGACCAGCAGGCGCTGCGCGAGACCCTGTTCGAGGAGATCAAGGGCCGCATTCTCGAAACCGACCTGTCCCTGCCCTCGCCCTGGGGCCCGTACCTGTATTACACCCGCACCACCGCCGGCGACGAATACGCCCGCCACTACCGCTGCCCGCGCCCGGCGGACGACAGCCAACAGGTCGACGAAAGCGCGGAAGAGCTGCTGCTGGATCCGAACGTACTGGCCAATGGCGGCTTTTTCTCCCTCGGCGCCTTCAGCATCAGCCCGGACCACCAGCGCCTGGCCTACAGCCTGGATACCAGCGGCGAAGAGATCTACACCCTCTACGTGAAGGAATTGGCCACCGGCAAGGTCAGCGAACTGGAGTTTGAAGACTGCGATGGCAGCATGACCTGGGCCAACGACAGCCTGACCCTGTTCTTCACCGAACTGGACGACACCCATCGCCCGCACAAGCTGTACCGCTATCGCCTGGACGGCACTGCCGCCGAAGAAGTGTTCCACGAGCCCGACGGCCGTTTCTTCCTGCATTGCTACCGCTCAAGTTCCGAGCGCCAGTTGCTGCTGGCCCTGGGCAGCAAGACCACCAGCGAGATCTGGGCCCTGGACGCCGAAAAGCCGCAGCAGGCGTTTACCTGCATGGCGCCACGGGTCGAAGGCCATGAATATGACGTCGACCACGGCAAGCTGGACGACCAGTGGACCTGGTTTATCCGCAGCAACCGTGACGGCATCAACTTTGCGCTGTTCCAGGCGGCCGACACCGGCAGTGTGCCGACCCAGGACGACTGGCTGAACCTGATCCCCCACGACGACGCGGTAATGCTCGATGGCGTAAGCCTCAATGCCCGGGCCATGACCCTGAGCCTGCGGATCGGCGGCCTGCCGATCATCGAAGGGCACCCACAGGGGCAAGCCGCTTATCGCGTGGAGTTACCGGACGCGGCCTACAGCCTCTATGTGCAAAACAGCCTGGAATTTGCCAGCGACAAGATCCGCCTGCGCTATGAGGCCCTGAACCGCCCGGCCCAGGTTCGTCAGCTGGAACTGGCCGGCGGCGCACAACAAGTGCTCAAGGAAACCCCGGTGCTGGGTGTGTTCAACGCCGACGACTACGTCAGCCAACGCCTGTGGGCAACGTCGGCCGATGGCACTCAGGTGCCGATCAGTCTTGTCGTCCGACGCGACCAGTTGGGTAAGCCGACGCCCCTGTATCTGTACGGCTACGGCGCCTACGGCCACAGCCTCGACCCGTGGTTCTCCCACGCCCGCCTGAGCCTGCTGGACCGTGGCGTGGCCTTCGCCATTGCCCATGTACGCGGCGGCGGCGAACTGGGTGAGGCCTGGTATCGCGGCGGCAAGCAGGAGCACAAGCAAAACACCTTCAGCGACTTTATCGCGTGCGCCGAACACTTGATCGCCCAGGGCCTGACCACCTCCAAGCAACTGGCCATCAGCGGCGGCAGCGCCGGTGGCCTGTTGATCGGCGCAGTGCTCAATCAACGCCCGGAGCTGTTCCAGGCGGCGATTGCCGAAGTGCCGTTCGTCGATGTGCTCAACACCATGCTCGACCCCGAGTTGCCGCTGACCATCACCGAATACGACGAATGGGGTAACCCTGAAGAGCCGGAGGTGTATGAGCGGATCAAGGCCTACGCGCCGTACGAAAACGTCAGCGCCCAGGCCTACCCGGCGACGCTGGTGATCGCCGGCTACAACGACAGCCGCGTGCAGTACTGGGAAGCGGCGAAGTGGGTGGCCAAGCTGCGCGACACCAGGACCGACGACAACCTGTTGCTGCTCAAGACCGAACTGGGCGCTGGCCACGGCGGCATGAGTGGTCGTTACCAGGGATTACGTGACGTAGCACTCGAATATGCATTTGTTTTCAAGGCGCTGGGGCTGATTTAAGGAACTCCGCCTGGCGGGCCGGTCTGAACACTTGACCGCCGGGCGCGCCCTGCACGATTTATGGACAAAGACTGTAAGCCTCATGCCAGAACCGACCTTACTCAATAACGAAATCCGCGACATGCTGATGGATTGCGGCCTGTTCGACCCGTTGCTGCCGGAAGACTTCCACGTAGCGGCGGGCTATTTCAACATCAGCAGCATCGCCCGCGATGAGGTGATTTTCCTCGAGGGCGACGCGGGCACCTTCATGTGCATCATTCACTCAGGCCAGGTGGCGGTGCAGAAGACCAACCATGCAGGCCAGCGCCTGACTATCGCCACCTTGCGCAGCGGACGGACCTTTGGCGAGATGGCTGTGCTGGACGGCGAGCGCCGCTCCGCCAGCTGTGTGGCGGCCAGCGATTGCGTGCTGTTGAACCTGGGCAAGGATTCCCTGGAAAAGATGCTCAACGATGCACCGAAAATCGCGGCCAAGATCATTCGTGCGATTGCTATCGCCCTGTCCAGGCGCCTGCGCATGGCGGACGGGCAATTGCTGTCCCAGCAGTTTTAGCCGCCTGGGGTCTTAGGCTTGATGTCGTTTTGCTGCAAGCCGGGGATCGTCTGGTCCTTCGGCGGCGCGGGCAGCACGATCGGCGCCAACAATGGCTCACCGCTGCCGGCCGCCTTTGGTGTCGCCGGTGGCGTGACTTGCGGGTAAGGCGTGGGCGTTGCAGTACCCGGTGAACCCGCCGTGGGCGCGGGGGTAATCGGCACGGTTTGCGACTCCTGAGCCTGGGCCACACCGCCAAGGGCGAGCGCGCTCCACACAATGACCGTTAGAATGCTGCACTTCATCGATGGCTCCATGGCCTGACCGTAAAGTCGTAAGGCTACTCCCAACCGCGCAAGAATGCCCTTCCCAATGAGATTTCCATGAAACGTTTCGTTCTGCTGGACACCACTCCGATCCCCGACAACGGCGGTGCCTTGTGCCTGTTCGAATACGGTGAGGATTTTGTCATCAAGATTCAGGGCGGTGACGGTGGCCAGTTGATGAACACGCGCATGCACGGTTCCGAGGATGCGCTGGCGGAGATTCCGTGCCGCAAAGTCGCCGGTCGGCCCGGCTCCAGGGTGTTGATTGGCGGCCTGGGCATGGGCTTCACCCTGGCGGCAGCGCTCAAGCATTTGGGCAAGACTGCCGAAGTGGTGGTTGCCGAGCTGGTGCCCGGCGTGGTCGAGTGGAATCGTGGCCCTCTGGGGGAAAAGTCCGGCCGCCCGCTGCTGGACCCGCGCACCGTGATCCGTCTGGAAGACGTGGCCAAGGTGCTGCAGGCCGAGCCCCAGGGGTTTGACGCGATCATGCTGGACGTCGACAACGGCCCCGAAGGCCTGACGCAAAAAGCCAACAGCTGGCTGTATTCCGCCGGTGGCCTCAGCGCCTGCGCCAAGGCGCTACGGCCCAAGGGCGTGCTGGCGGTGTGGTCGGCCAGCGCCGACAAGCAGTTCAGCGACAAACTGCGCAAGGCCGGCTTCAAGGCCGAGGAAGTGCAAGTGTTTGCCCATGGCAACAAGGGCACGCGGCATACCATCTGGATTGCCGAGAAACTCAAGGGCTGAAACAGACGCCTGACAGAGGCGGCACGAGGCCGCCACTGCCCAATCGTCAACTACTTGCCTCTACTGTCGATAACGTAGGGCACTTTCTTTTCAAACGTACTGTTTAGCTCTTTGCGATTAAGCGTGGTGAAACCGCCCAACTGCTGGGCGCTGAAGCCGCTGTCCCCTACCGGTGCCTCGGGCGCCAGGCTGACCATGCGCTTGGCTACCGCCTCGATTGCCTTTTCATACCCGCCTTGCTTGTTCAGGTTGAACGCGCCGAGGTCAATCTGCGTGCGCAACCATCCTCCCCAGTAAAACTCCAGGAATTCCGGCACCACCTCACCAGAGGTCGGCTTGCCGTAGGACGCCTTGCGGGAGAAGTAAACCAGGCTGCGGAACATGTCGTCGCCCAGATCCTTGAAGCCCAGGTGTGCCGGAATTTGCTCAGGCGTGATGGTCTTGCCCTGGCCGTCCTTGAACCAGACCTTGCGGCCCTGCTCCATGCGTTTCCAGAAAGTCGCCAGGTCGGGACTGTCGCTGAAGTTATCGGTGACCCGCACCCACATCTTAAGTTTGGCGCCGGCACCTGGCTGCTCCCACAAGGTACTGAACGAGTGGTGGCCGTCGGTGAGGTACAACTGGCCAGCGGGACCGACCACCACGGTTTTCATATCCGCCGGGTGAGCGCCTACCGGGTCTTTGCAGGTGAAGCTGCCCGGCTTATGCAGATCGGCATCTTCAGGCACCTTGTCGACACCGCCCTGGCCGTTGGTTTCACAATATTCGTCGAACACTTTTTTGGGCGACTCGGCAAATACCCCCAGCTTGTAATGAATCTGATCAAAACCGATGACGGCCTGGGTCGGGTGGAGCTGCTCCAGCGCCACATTGATCACCTGGCCTGGCTGGGGCGTGGAAAACGCCTGGACCTGAACACTGACGGCGCACAACAGCAGCGCCCACAACCATGAATGCATCCGCATGAGTACCGCTCCTTATGAATTCAGTTCGTCGATACTACAAACAATCCCCCTCACCGGCATGACTGCGCCTGAAAAAGCCGGAGGTTTATTAGCCCGCAAGCAGCTAGAATCAACGCTATCCGTGATCCACTAAAAGACAGGAGCCATGATGAGCTCGACCAACCCGCCGTCCCACACCGCCAAGCTGGATCGCATCCTCGCCGATGCCCAGCGCGACCGGGAAATGGGCTACCGCGACAAAGCCCTGAAGATGTACCCCCACGTGTGTGGCCGCTGCGCCCGTGAATTCGCCGGCAAGCGCCTGAGCGAACTGACCGTGCACCACCGCAACCACAACCATGACGACAACCCCCAGGACGGCTCCAACTGGGAGTTGCTGTGCCTGTATTGCCACGACAACGAACACTCGCGTTATACCGACCAGCAGTATTTCGGCGAAGGCTCCACCAGCAGCCCGACGATCGCCAAGGCGACGCACAACCCGTTTGCGGCGTTGGCCGGGTTGATGAAGAAAGACGACTGAGTATCTTCGCTGAATGTGACGGCCTCATCGCGGGCAAGCCCGGCTCCCACAAGGGATCGCATTCCAAATGTGGGAGCCGGGCTTGCCCGCGATAGCGATCGCCCAAGCAATGCATTAGCCCGAGGCCGTATAATCGCGGTTTTTCTCGAAGGCACCCTCTCCCGTGGGCAATAAACGCTACAGCTGCATCGGTCTGTACAACCCCAAATCCCCCGAAAACGTCGGTTCGGTGATGCGCGCCGCCGGCTGCTACGGCGTGGCCTCGGTGTTCTACACCGGCAAGCGCTATGAGCGGGCCCGGGACTTTATTACCGACACCAAGAAGGTCCACCACGACATTCCGCTGATCGGTATCGACGACCTGAAAAAGATCCTGCCCCTGGGCTGCATCCCCGTCGCCGTCGAGCTGGTGGAAGGCGCCCGCCCTCTCCCCGAATACACCCATCCGGACCGTGCGCTGTATATCTTCGGTCCGGAAGACGGCTCCCTCGACAAAGAGATTCGCGACTGGTGTGAAGACGTGATCTACATCCCGACCACCGGTTGCATGAACCTCGCCGCCACCGTCAACGTGGTGCTTTACGACCGTCTGGCCAAGGGCAACAACACCCGTTCGGGCCCCAAATACTGATTTTTTGGGAACATCCGCGGCCTGTGTGCAGTCAGCTGCATATCAATCAGCCCTTGTTGGAGACAGATCATGAGCGACAGCAAAACCCTGCGACCCGTTATCCGGTCCACCCCGTTCGAGCCCCAACCCACGCAAAACGTCCAGGGCTGGGAACGCATCGGCTCCCTGGCTGGCGGTGTGGTGATGATGGGCAAAGGCCTGCGCCGTGGCGGCTTTTTCGGTTTGATCCAGGTAGCGATTGGCGGCGTAGCGCTGGCACGCGGGATCAGCGGGCATAGCTCGGCGAAAGAGTTGCTGGAGCGCAGCCGCCAGGAAATGAACAGCGTGCGAACCAAGATCGAACGCGCCGGTGAGGAACTGAAAAACCTCAAGACCAAGGCTGAAGTGGCGGCTGAAAACGCCAGCAAAACTGTGGGTTAACCCCGATCAAAAGTGGGAGCGGGCTTGCTCGCGAAAGCGGAGTGTCAGTCACTGACTGTGTTTCTGATACACCGCTTTCGCGAGCAAGCCCGCTCCCACCTTGGTTTCAGTGCAGCAGTTTGGTATCGAGTACTACCGACGACTCGCCAATAATGCTCTCCCCCAGCTGCACGAATTCCTTTGTGCTGATGCTGTTCAAGCGCATCACCGCCTGGGTCAAATCATCCAGCGAACGCTTGTTGTGGGTTTTCACACGAATCTCGCGGTCCAGCTCCTGCAACAACACCACCGCTCGTGAGACGGTCGCGCTACTGGCGTGCTCGACCCGCAGAGTGGTCACGTCCTTGCCTTCGCTGGCCAGCCGGGCCTGCAGGGCGGCATAACGATCGTCGCTGATCCCCCCTGCGCGGCGCATCAGCTCAATGGCGTAGTACTGCGCCAAGCCCTCGCTGATCCAATCGCTGCCCTGGTGGTCGTTGAAGCGGCCGATAGCCTGCACCACTTCACGGATCAACGGGCTGCTGCCGTTCTCGCTGACCAACGGCGTACGGCTGTTGAGGTAGATCGAGTCCCGCGCCGAATACGCACCGCGGCGCATCGGGTCACTGGCGCCCACCACCAGCAATTTCGCCGGGTGCCGTGGGAATGCCGCTTGCACTTGCGGCCAGACAAACGTCAGCAAGGTCAGCACATCCATGCGATGCATGCCTTGCCCTTTGGGCGACGCCACGGTGATTTCGGTTTCCCCCAGGCGCATCCTGCGACTGCCCAGCGTACCCGCGAGCATCCAGCCGGTGGGCCGGTCAAACAGGCGGGAAACGTTATCGATGCGGAATTTGTTCTTGCCGATGCGCGGCCAGGACGTCTCGACGCTTTTCCAGCCGGCAGGCAGTTCAAACACCAGGCGCGACACCAGTTCAATGCCGTCCTGTTGATCCAGACGTGCAGTGGGCACCAGGTCCTCGCCGCGAAACAGCGCCCAACTCGGGGTCATCCGCGCTTCATAGACGCCTTTCTTGCGGGCGTGGGTGAGGCGTACACGGTAGGTCAGGCTGGCCTTGTCGGCACTCGGTTGCCACAGGCCGCGGCTGTCACCCGGGGTATTGCCCGGCAACACTTGCCACTGGCCATCGGCCTTGAAGTCGCTGTAGTCGCCGTCGCGGCCCAGGTCGAAGTTGAGGCTGCGCACCGCCGAGCCCTGGGACAGGCTCAGGCGCACTTCTGCCTGATCACTTTGGGGCAACAGCTTGACGTGATAGTCCAGGTCAACTTTCTTCGCCGCCCACGCCGGCGCACTTAATACCAACAACAGCAGGCTCGCCGCCAGCCTGGCTCCAACCGTCATACACACTCCTTCTCAGCCTGCACGAAAAATCAGGTAATCCTCCCAGTCATCCTCGGGCACGCTGCCTTCGCTGAGCATGCGCCCGGACTGGGAAATGCGTTCCTGGTGCACAGCGTCGCGATCGCCGCAGACCAGGTGGTGCCACAGCGGCAAGTCCTTGCGCTCGCTGACCAGCCGGTAACCGCAGGTGGGCGGTAGCCATTTGAACTGGTCGGCCTGGCCCGGAGTGAGCTGGATGCAATCGGGCACCGAGGCGCGACGGTTGGGGTAATCGGTGCACTGGCAGGTTTTCAGGTCCAGCAGTTTGCAGGCGATGCGCGTGTAGTAGACGCTGTTGTCGTCTTCATCCTCGAGCTTTTGCAGGCAGCACAGGCCGCAGCCGTCGCACAACGACTCCCACTCATCCTGGTCGAGTTGTTCGAGGGTTTTGCGGATCCAGAAAGGTTCGACTTTGGCGGCCATGGCTCTACATCAATATCGGTATGTTAAAAGGCCGCCAGTCTAGTGCCCATGGCCCCCGGGGCCAAGCGCTTACGACTGTCGGTAGAACAAGACTTGTCAGCCACCCGGCGGCGAAGTAGTTTTGAACCCCGGTTTTTCATCAGGATCAGCCCAATGAGCAGCAACCCACGCGTCGCCGACTATCCGATCCACCCACAATTCACCGACCGCTGGTCGCCGCGCGCCTTCACCGGCGAAAGCATCCCGGTGGACACCCTGTTGAGCTTCTTCGAAGCCGCGCGCTGGTCACCTTCGGCCTACAACTCGCAGCCATGGCGTTTTCTCTATGCGCGCCGCGACACGCCGAACTGGGAACGTTTCCTGGGCCTGCTGAACGAATTCAACCGTGGCTGGGCGCAGCATGCCTCGGCCCTGGTGATCGTCGCGTCGAAGACGACTTTTGCCGTGCCTGGTGCCACCGAAGAAACCCCGGCCCTGTGGCACACCTTTGACACCGGCTCGGCCTGGGGCCACCTGGCGCTGCAAGCCAGCCTCAGCGGCTGGCACACCCACGGCATGGCCGGTTTCGACCAGGAACTGACCCGCAAGGAACTGAAGATTCCTGAAGGTTACGCCCTGCACGCTGCGGTGGCGATTGGCAAGCTCGGCGACAAATCGACCCTGGCCGACTACCTGCAAGCCCGGGAAACCCCGAGCCCGCGTCGTCCATTGAACGAGCTGGTGTCCGAAGGCGACTTCAACCACCAGGACTGAACACGCTCTGGCAGTCGTTGACGGTCACGTCAAAACCCTGCTGCTGCGATCACAGCAGGGTACACCCGCCACAAGTGCAGCTACGCCTTGGCGATCAGCGCGTAATAGGCCCTGCGCAGCTCGTCTCGATCACGCTTGTACATACTGACGAGAAACGGTGTCATGTCTTCAAGACCGTTTGCGTTCAAGTCCACTGGATAGATTTTATTATCCCTCGCTGAATACAGGAAATTACTTAACTGCAGATCGTTGTGGTAAAGATTTTTCTGTTCCATGCGCCGAAATGCGTCATCCAGTAAAAGCCTGGCCTCTGGGGGCAAACTTCCCCTTGCCAGGGTATTAACATCCACCCCGTCCAGCTTGCCCATTTTCAAATAACGGCGACCATTTTCAAATATCGTGGTTGCAAAGCCGTCACCGTAATAGCTGTTCAGGCACAGGGTCTCGTTATCGACAAAGTCGTCGGCAGAAGTCATGGATGAAGGGCCATAGTCCTTATAGACGCTTTTCCCGTCGAGACTGTCGTAGATCGTCCCCTCACCGCCCCCGCCAATTTCCGGCCCCAGGTCTGATGCCACAGAAGGCCGGTTACCGCCGCGTGCCCCCAGGCGCTGCCATTGGTCCCCCTGAAGGTGCTGCACCAGCAGCGGCGTTTGCCGGTTGTTGTGATAAATCTGCGCCTGTACGGCACCGTCGGCGGTGCGAGTCACTTGCCGCACTTCGTAGACCGCAGTGTTGCCGGCAGTATCGGTATGGCGGATGTGGGACAAGTGACCGTCCGCCGCCACATAGATCCCCTGACTGTTGCGCGCAAGCCCGGCTATTTTCGATTCGGCCACGCTGTAGTCGCCAAGCAACCGGTTGTTCAGGGCGCTGCCCGGCTCGGCAGGCGTGGTAATGATCGCCCCATCCATCGCACTCGTTTTTGCGATGAAGCCTTCAAGAGGGCTGCCGTAAGGCCGCATCCTGTCCACATCAAACGCATACCATCGACCGTTCTGGAGTACCGCGCCTCCATCAACGCTTTGCCCGGCGACCTTGAAGGTCCCCGTCGCTGCTGCGTCATAGTGTTTACTGGCAGCCTTCAACAGGTCATAGCTGCCGCTCGCGCCCCTGAGCTTGTTGACCACCTCTGCACCCGTGGCGCGTACAAAGTTGGCGCCTTTGCCCAGCAACCGGGCACCGCCCGCGACCAGTTCGCTGAAGCCATCCAATGGGTTGAATGCTTGAATGGCAGCCACACCGATGACTTTTGCCACTTGAATGGCCTTGGCGGCGGCGCTCGCGACCTTGGCCCCCGCCTTCGTGACTTTCGCCGCCACACCCGCGCCCGCCGTGACAAAACCAAAGACATCCAGCGCCAGGTCACTGGCCCCTTCCAGGTGATTGCCCCTGGAAAAATTCACGATGGCTGACCTGAGCGGAATCAGGTCAAGAAAAAAGTGGGTGACGTTCCACTCGGTTGCCATTTGTTTATCGAACGAGGTGACCCCCCGGGCATAGGTTTTTATGTCATCACTGTCGAGATCAAGATGCTCAACAAAGGCATCGGCAATGTGCTGGGTTCGCGCACTGGAAAAACTGGGGGGCGGCGTTGACAAGCCGTCCTGGCTCTTTTGGCCAAGGGCAGCCTCGCTCACGGTCTTGGGCTTGAAGGGCTCCGTCTTGAACTCCTTGTTGGCCTGCCGCTCGCGTTTTGTTGTTAACTCCGATGCCGGCACCGACTTGATTGCACCTGCGTTCAAATCAATTTCATAAACAGTGTTGCCATTCCTTCCGGTGGCCTTGACCCACAGTTTGTTTTCCGCGCCCTGCCGTTTTTTAGAGGTGAAGTCGAGGCCCAGTTCATAAGTGTTTTTCTGAAAAAACTCGAGCTTTGCAAACTCCAGGTTTTCCCGGTCAACCAAGGGCAGTGTTGCGACAAGGTGCTTGATGACGCTGCGAACCCCTTGCTGGCGAGAAGTGATTGCTTGTTCAAATTCTTCGTTGAAGATTTTGTTCACGCTGAAATCCAGGCTCTTGCCTTTGATTGCCTCGGCAATGCTCGGGTCCCTGGTTTCCCATGGGTATTGGCCAAGTCCGCTCATGGCGATGTCCAACAACGAGAAAAGCCCGCCGGGCGCCCGGTTCGGATCATAAAGTGGTTGGGCTGACGGTTGTTTCGAGTCAACGACCTTCAGTCGTTTCTCTTCAAAAGGTACGTGTTCGCCAAACCGCTCCTTCAAATGGGCCAACGCAATGTCTTTACGGCTTGGAATCTCGGCTTCCAACAAACCGGTAGCCGCAAGCGTCGACTTCAGTTGTGCGTTGAATGCCGTCCTTGCACGGTCTATCTCATCGTCGCTGTAACGATCATCTGGCTGGCATGTGACGATCCCGTTGACCACGGCCCAGTCCACCAATGCCGCCTTTTGTGCATGTTCGGCGGCGGCTCGATTCGTCAGGATCGCGTTTTCCGCGCTGGACATGACTTGGGCAAAGGTCATGTGCGCCACCTTTCCGGGGAACTGCGCCTCTATGGCCGCCGCTGCGACCGCGAGGCTTACCCAGGCAGGGCTGCCGTAGGTCACGCGGTCGGGGATGTCCTTGATCAAAAACTCGGGGGCCTTTCGTGCCAGTAACAAATAGGCGCCGGCCTTGGCCATCTCGGGACTGGTCTTGTGATTTTCGTGCAGGTAAGTGCTCAGGCGCTCGAGCACTGTCGAAGCCGGCTTGCCCCAATGGGCTTGTTGGGCGAGGTCGAAACCCGCCACGCGGTTACGGTGCGGCGCCGTGATGGACTCCGGGTCAAGCAGCAGATGGATCGCACTCAGTGCGTACTCGTTCACGCTGGTCTCGGAGGCGGCGCCCCCAAGCTGGTCCTGTATGGCTTGCCCCAGTGCCTGCCCGCGGGCGGAGCCGACGAGGGTTTCGAGTGCCTTGGCAGGATCAGCCAATGCCTCGCCCGACAACGGCTGGTTCGCGTTCAGATATTCCAGTACACCCACGCTTGCGCCGATGTGCGGTGCATTGGGGTTCTGGCTGCCATGGTCGGTAGCCGCCGCCAGTACCCTGCGCTGTTCAGCGGCGCTCATGGGAACAGGCCAGGACAACCCGCCGCCAAAATTGCCGAGCGGATGCTCCAGTGCCCTGTCACTCACCGCATGGGCATGACCGGTCAGCTGAAAATGATTGGTGGGCAACCCCAAGCCGATACTTCCGAGAAAGGTCTCTACCGTCGCCGCTTTACCCGCCTGGGTCGGGTAGGACGAGTCGGGGTGTATTTGCATCGGTGTCGTTTGCAGCGCGGCCAGCACCGCTTGAGGGCTGGCATTCACGCCAAGACGGCTGGCGATTTCGTTGAGCTTCTGGCCCAGTGTCCGCAGATTCTCGCGGTCGCCCAACGCCGCGGTGAGACCGGATTGCCGGGGGACTGGGGCGAGGGCCTGCGTATTGCGATCGGCCGTAGCACCCAGAGCAGAGGGCAATAGAGGGAGCGCCGCCGGCTCGGTAGAAAGCAGGGAAAGTTGCGAAGTTACCCGTGGAGGGAGAGACACAGTGCCAGCATTCAACATGAGAATGTACCCATCTGGAGAGGGATACGAGCCTCACATACGGCCTGCGAAACGAACATCTGATTAGTGTTTGCAGAAATTTGTAAGCGCCCGGCAACATGCGTTGCCGGGCCGTTGCGCTGTCAGTAACCGCGCTCGAAACTCACTTCACCGCGCAATGCTTCCTGCGCCTGGTACGCGCGCAAATTCTCGACAAACAACCGTACCATCATCCCCGGCGAAGTCGGCGCCGAGCTGTGCCCGGTCAGCAGCAACCCCCAGGCAGTCCAGAACGGATGGCGCTGGGGCAATGGTTCCTGACGGCAAACGTCGATCACCGCGCCGGCCAGATGGCCTTCCTTCAACGCTTCCACCAGGTCCGCATCGACCACCGCCACACCGCGCCCGACGTTGATGAACAACCCGGTCGGTTTGAACTGCTTGAACAGCGCCGCATTGTACAAATCGTGGGTGTTCGGCGTGTTGGGCAGCAGGTTGACCACGTAGTCCACCTCACTCACCAGGCGCGGCAACGCGTCGAGCCCGGCAACTTCGACAAACGGCGCCTGCTCACGGGCCTCACTGGCAATGCCGTACAGCTCAACGCCAAACGGCTGCAGGAATTGCGCAACGCTGCGGCCGATATCACCGGTACCGACGATCAGCACTTTGCGCCCCGCCAGGCTCTGGCCCATGCGGTTATCCCACTTGCGCTCGACCTGGCTGACCAGCCGCGCCAGCACTTCACGCTCATGGCCAAGCATGTAAGTCAGCACGTATTCGGCCATCACCTGGCCAAAAATGCCCACGGCGCGGGTCAGGCGGTAATCCCGCGGCAGGCCGTCGGCCAGCAGCGGCGTGATGCCGGCCCAGGTGGATTGCAGCCATTGTGGCTGGTGCCCCTGGCGCAGCAAGGTGGCCAGAAGATCCGGCTGGCCCAGCCACACCGGGCAATCGGCCGCCAGGCGCGACAATTCGGCGGAGTCGCCGCTGGTCATGACCTCAAGGTCCGGCGCCGCTTCGCGCAGCAGCCGGGCGTACAGCGGGTGATCGTGTTCAGCAATCAGAACGCGCATGGTTCAAACCTTTCAAAAACACTGCAGGCGGCCGCCGGTCCAGTTCACTGTACCGTGCGGCCGCCGCCAAAAATTGAATTCCATAGATGATGTGCCCCGGACGGGGCACTGACCGATCACATCGGGTCATTGCGTCGCAGCAGCTCTTCGGGCAAGTGTTCGATGTACTCGTCCTCGGCCGGCGGCATTTGCAGGTGGTAACCCTGCTTCTCGAGGTTCTCCAGAACCACGGTGATGTCCTCGCGGGACAGCTTGCGCTCCGGGCTCAGCACCAGGTCGAAGGCGTGGTGCGGCTTGCCGAAGGCGGCCAGCAGACTTTCCGGCACGCGCTCCAGTGCATCGCTTTTCAGCACGTAGAGGTACATCTCGTTTCGTTTGAGGCTGCGATAGATGGAGCAGATACGTTTCAAGGCTGTTCTCCGGCAGTGGCCAGGCTGTCCAGCAGCGCCTGGCCCATCAGTTCGCGGCGCCAGCCACGCAGCGAATCTGGCAATTGGTAAGGCCCCTCGGGGTAGCCGCTCTTGACCAGGGCTTCAAGGGTTTTCTTGCGCAGCATCAGTTCCGGCGCCATGTCCAGGCGTTCGGCCTCGGCCTGGCCCAGGGCGCGCAGTTGCTTGATCAGCGTGGCGGCGTCCACCGGCAATGGCTCGGCAACCGCCGGTGGCCACTGGTCCATGGGCACGCTGCCGGCGCGCTTGATCAGGCCCAGCAGGAACTCGCCGTCCTGGCGCACGGTGCGCGGGTGCATGTCTTCGATCTTGCCCAGCGCGGCGAGGTTATCCGGCTGGGATTTGGCCAGGGGCCATAACGAGTGCTCACGGATGATCCGGTTGCGCGGCAGGTCACGGGCACGGGCTTGCTGTTCGCGCCAGGCGCACAGTTCGCGCAATACGGCGAGCTGGGCACGGGAGAGTTTCCAGGCGAGCTTGGCGTCACGGTAAACCTCGTACGGGTCCACTTCGCGGCGCAGGTTGGCCACCAGTTCGGCACCGTCTTCCAGGACCCAGGCGTATTTGTCGTCGGAAAGCTTCGGGCGCAGGCGTGTGTAGACTTCTGCCAGGTGCACCGCGTCTTCGGCGGCGTAGCTGATTTGCGTCTCGGACAATGGCCGCTGCAACCAGTCGGAGCGGGTCTCGCCCTTGGGCAACTCGATATCGAGGACGGCTTGCACCAACCGCGAATAGCCCATGGAGAAACCGAGGTTCAGGTAGGCCGCCGCCAGTTGCGTGTCGAACAACGGCACCGGCAGGCTGCCGGTCAGGCGCAGCAACACTTCCAGGTCTTCGCTGCAAGCGTGTACCACCTTGATCACCGCCGGGTTCTCCAGCAAGGCGGCCAGGGGTTGCCAGTTGTCGATGGTCAGGGGGTCGATCAGGTAAGCGCGCACGCCATCACCGATCTGGATCAGCCCGGCAATGGGATAAAAAGTGTCGACCCGCATGAATTCGGTGTCGAGGGCGACGAATGGCAACTGCTGCCATTCGGCGCAGTGCTGGCCGAGGCTATCGTTGTCGCAGATCCAGTGAATATCGATGGCCACACGGCTCTCCCTTGAAGAATGGCGCGCAGTATATATCGCGAAAGGGAGTTGCGAGCATTCGCAGTACAGCATCCGCCATGAAAACTCTTATAGGAGCTGAAGAATAGTCCGACAGTCGGTACTTATCCTCTCTTACGCAGGACATACACCCGCCACATGGCTGAGCCGGGCATGAACTCCTGTTGACCGAGGACCTTGAAACCCGCCAGGCGAAACTCCGCCTCCACTTGCGCCCGGTGGCTGGCAACTGCCGCCGGGCCAGGCTGCAACGCCCGGTAGCCGCTGTCGCTGTTGACCGAAACAATTACCGTGTCGCGGCTTACCCGATGAAACTCACCGAGCAGGGCCAGGCGCCCTTCTGCCGTTGGCACATGGCGAAACAACTCCAGGCAAAAAATGCAGTCCACCGCGTTGGCCGAAAGGCCGATGGAAAATGCCGAGCCCTGGAAGGTCTTGATCCGCTTGAGCAAGCCCGGCGCGTGGTGGGTACGGGCGTGGTCGAGCATGTCCTGGGAATTGTCCGACGCCAGGATCACCCGGTTGCTGTGCTCGGCCAGCACCGGCCAAAAGCGCCCGGAGCCGCACGCCAGGTCGAGGATCAGCCCTGGCTCGCCGGCGATCTTCAGCGCACGGCGCACCAATTGCTCATCGCGCCACAACCCCAGGCGCCGCAACAGCCCCGGCGGGCGCGTGTCGGCGCAGACCAGGGCATGCTGCTGGCCAGCGCGTTCGGCAAATTCAATCTCGATGGAAGACGGCGGTTGCGACGGCATCACACGACTCTGTTAATGGATCAGACATTCGTAGCTTAACCACCGTCTCGTGAAAAAAAGGTCGAAGGATTGTTCGCCGTTAATGCAGAACCAGTATCCAGCCCGCTGCCTGTCTGTTAACTGTCTGTGATCAACGCCTTCATCTTCAGGCCTGGTGCAGATACCAGCGCCAATCCTGCTCGCCCACCTCGCCCATGAACTGACGGTATTCGGCCCGCTTGACCGCCAGGTACACGCCGAGGAATTCGCCGCCGAACGCCTCCCGCGCCCAAACCGAGCCTTCAAGCGCACGCAAGGTGGTCAGCCAATCGGTGGGCAGCAACTCCTTGGCCTGGGCATAACCGTTGCCCTCCACCGGCGCGCCGGGGTCGCGCTGTTCGCAGATGCCCCGGTGGATACCGGCCAGAATCGCGGCCGCCGCGAGGTACGGGTTGGCGTCGGCGCCGCAGATACGGTGTTCGATATGCCGGGAAAACGCCGGCCCGCCGGGCACCCGCAGTGTGACGGTGCGGTTGTCCACGCCCCAGGTCGCGGCCAGCGGCGCGTAGCTGTTGGTCTGGAAGCGTCGATAGGAGTTGGCGTTCGGGCAGAACATCAGCAACGAGTCGAGCAAGGTGCTGAGCATGCCGCCCACCGCGTGGCGCAACAGCGGCGTGCCGTCGGGCGCTTCGCTGGCAAACAGGTTATTGCCGTCGCGGTCCGCCAGGCTGACGTGCATGTGCATGCCGGTGCCGGCCAGATCGTCGAACGGCTTGGCCATGAAACACGCGGTCATCCCGTGCTTGTGGGCTACGCCCTTGACCAGGCGCTTGTAACGCACCGCCTCGTCCATGGCTTGCAGGGCATCGCTGCGATGCTCCAGGGTGATTTCCACCTGGCCCGGGGCGTATTCGGAAATCGCCGTGCGCGCCGGGATACCCTGGAGTTTGCAGGCGCTGTAGAGGTCGGCGAGGAACGGTTCGATCTGCTCCAGCTCCCGCAGGCCGTAGACCTGGGTCGAGCGCGGGCGCCCGCCGTCGACATCCCGCGCCGGTTGCGGGCGGCCGTTGCTGTCGGGTTTCTGGTCGAGCAAATAGAACTCCAGCTCCGCCGCCATCACCGGGTAATAGCCGTCGGCCTTGAGGTCGTCAATCACCCTGGCCAGCAGGTGCCGGGGATCGGCCACGGTAGCGGGCATGCCTTCGGTGGGGTGCATGCTGACTTGCACTGCTGCCGTCGGGATCAGGCGCCACGGCATGCGCTGCAAACTGCCGCTGACCGGGTAAGCGCGGCAGTCGATATCACCGACTTCCCAGACCAGCCCGGAGTTCTCCACGTCGTCGCCATTGATGGTCAGGCCGAGGATGGTACTCGGCAGCGGCCGGCCACTTTCATAGACCGCCAGCAGTTCATCGCGGTGCAACAGTTTGCCGCGAGGCACACCGTTGTTGTCGAGGATGAACAGCTCGAACATCTCGATATCCGGGTTCTGCTCAAGAAAGGACTGGGCTTCGTGCAGGGTGGCAAAGGGCGTGCTCATGGGCATTCTCATACGTTCGCGTCAGGCAGGCGCGCGGGCGCTGCCGGGCAGATGCGCGGGGCATCCATTCGGGCAAATCAACGTCGGAGAAAGGTGTCCGGTGGGCGTGCGTGGCGGCAGTGCCAGAGCGCCCAGAAGGCGAGTTCGGAAGGGAGGGCATCAGCGGTGACTCGACGACCATCCGGACGGCTGGACGCGGTGGCGCCTGGCGATGTCTCAGGGTGTGTGTCGGGGGAACCGTCCATGCGGGATTCACAGTAAAGAGATGCCGGGCAGCCTCACACGCGAGGTTAAGCCGTTAAATCCAGTCTTGATGGAGTTTGGTTGTGCCGTGGCTAAACATTTGCAAATAATGGCGGCCCTGCCCATGCCCAAGGACCCGACCGCATGAAAGCATTGCTGACCCTTTCCCTGCTGGCCGGCCTGTCTGCCCAGGCCCTGGCCGACAGCCCTGCGTCGCGCCTGGATGAAGTGCTCCAGCGCGGCGAAATGAGCGTCTGTACCACCGGCGACTACAAGCCCTACAGCTATTTACGCCCGGACGGCAGCTACGAAGGCATCGACATTTCGATGGCCCAGTCCCTGGCCAAGAGCCTTGGGGTGCAGGTGAAGTGGGTGCCGACCACCTGGAAAACCCTGATGCCGGACTTCCTGGCCCAGCGCTGTGATATTGCGGTAGGTGGTATTTCAGTGTCCCTGGAGCGGCAGAAAAAGGCGTTTTTCAGCCAACCATTGGGCGTCGACGGCAAGATCCCGCTGGTGCGTTGCGCCGATGTGCAGCGCTATCAGACGGTGGAGCAGATCAACCAGCCGCAGGTACGGGTGATCGAGCCTGCGGGCGGCACCAATGAAGTATTTGCGCGGGCGCATTTGGGCAAGGCACAACTGACGCTGTTCCCGGATAACGTGACGATTTTCGAGGAACTGCTGGCGAACAAGGCGGACGTGATGATCACCGACGCCAGCGAGGCGCGGTATCAGCAGAAGCTCAAGCCGGGACTGTGCGCGGTGAATCCCGAGCGGTACATGCAGTACAGCGAGAAAGCGTTCCTGCTGCCCCGCGATGATGTCGCATGGAAGAGTTATGTGGACCAGTGGCTGCACTTGAGCACGGTGACCGGCGTGTATGACGGCATCATCAATCAGTGGCTGGCTGCGCCCTGACCAGCTCGACAAACGCCCTGCACGCCGCACTGCGATAGCCTCCCTTGCGGCTGAGCAACGCCGCCGTGCGTTGCGGCAACGGCGGGCTTAGCGGCACCGCCTGCAACCCCGGCTGCACCTGGGCAATCGCGCTGGGCAGGATGGTCGCCAACTGCGTATTTCGTACGATTTCGATAATCGCGCTGATGGAATTGGCCTCCATGGTGATCAGCGGTTTCACCGCCTGGCTGCGAAAATACTCATCGATATAGCGACGCGTGGCGAAGCCGGCATTCAGCAGCACCAACGGCTGCTGGAGCCACGACTGTCGATCAATGCCGGGATGACCGGCGCTCACCACTACGCTCAACGCCTCGACAAACACCCCTTCACACTCGATATCCGGCAAATGCTCGCCGGTAAAACCGATGCCGATATCCAGCAAATCCTCCGTCAGTGCCGCCTCCATGCGGTCCTGGGTCAGCTCCTCGACACTCACTGTAATCCCCGGATACAGCCCGTTAAATCGCGCCAGCAGCGGCCCGATCAGGTAGGCGGTAAATGTCGGCGTCATCGCCAGGCGCAAGCTGCCACGGCTCAGGTCCTGCACGTCATGCATGGCGCGGGTGCCGGCCTGCAGATCCTGCAAGGCCAGGCGCGCAAACCACACATAGGCCTCGCCTGCATCGGTCAGGCTGACGCTTCTGCCGGAACGGTCCAGCAGTGGCGCACCGAGAGTGTCTTCCAGTTGCCGGATCTGCTGCGACAAGGTCGGCTGCGACACATGCAGCGCCTCCGCCGCCCGGGTGAAATTACGGTGCTCGGCAACGGCCAGCAGGTAGCGGATATGACGCAGCAACATGGAAGGCGCTCCAACTATAGGCATGACTTATAGAAACCATAATAAGCCGGTCTTGGACGCTATAGCTGAAAACTTCCATCCTTGCCCCATCAGCGACGCAAGGAGAACCACCATGCAAGATCTCATCGACGGCTTTCGCAAGTTCCAGGGTGAAGCCTTCACCCAACGCAGCGACCTGTTCAAACACCTGGCTACCACGCAAAACCCCGGCACGTTGTTCGTGTCTTGTTCCGACAGCCGCGTAGTCCCGGAACTGCTGACCCAGCAGGAACCCGGAGACCTGTTTGTGATCCGTAACGCCGGCAACATCGTCCCGTCCTACGGGCCGGAGCCTGGCGGCGTGTCGGCCACCGTCGAATACGCAGTGGCCGTTCTCGGCGTCAGCGACATCGTGATCTGCGGCCACTCCGACTGCGGTGCCATGACCGCGATCTCCACCTGCAAATGCCTCGACCACTTACCCGCCGTGGCCAACTGGCTGCGCCACGCCGAGTCGGCCAAGGTGATCAATGCCGCCCGCGCTCACGCATCGGATGCCGACCGGCTGAACTCGCTGGTACGGGAAAACGTGGTCGCCCAACTGGCCAACCTCAAGACCCACCCTTCCGTGGCCCTGGCGCTGGAACAAGGCCGGCTGAGCCTGCACGGCTGGGTCTACGACATCGAAAGCGGCGCCATCGACGCCCTGGATGGCCGCAGCGGGCGCTTCGTGTCGCTGCTCGACCACCCGGCCACCCGTGCCCACGCCGCCTGAACCTTATTCAAACCCAAGAGGACATCACCATGTTGCAATCCCAATTCGCCCAATCCCCACGCCTGGCCCTGGCCGACACCGTCATCGACATCAAGGCGCGCAAGAACCTGTCATGGCAGGACCTCACCGACGGCACCGGCCTGAGCCTGGCGTTCGTCACCGCAGCCCTGCTCGGCCAGCATCCGCTGCCCAAGGACGCTGCCGATGTGGTCTGCGACAAGCTTGGCCTCGACCAGGACGCCAGCCGCCTGCTGCAAACCGTGCCCCTGCGCGGCAGCTTCCCGGGCGGCGTGCCGACGGACCCGACCATGTACCGTTTCTATGAAATGCTGCAGGTCTACGGTTCGACCCTCAAGGCCCTGGTGCACGAACAATTTGGCGACGGCATCATCAGCGCGATCAACTTCAAGCTGGACATCAAGAAGGTCGAAGACCCGGACGGCGGCTCCCGCGCGGTGATCACCCTGGATGGCAAATACCTGCCGACCAAACCGTTCTGATTTGCCGGCAAACCGTCTACGCTCTTGGCACACCAACAAGAACGAGGGACGGGTAATGAAGGCAATGCTCCGAGCCACCTGGCTGCTGCTGTTATGTGTTGGCCAGGTGCACGCCGCCACCGCTGAGGAGGCGGATGCCCAAGCCGCCAAGGCCTTGCTGGAAAAGGCCTTGGCGTATTACCAGACGAATGGTGACAAGGCTTTTGCGGCGTTCAGCCGCCAGGGTGAATTCGTCGATCAGGACCGTTATGTGTTCGTGGTCAATACCAAGGGCGTGCTGCTGGCGAGTGGCGGGCCCTCTTCTGCGTTGATCGGACGCAATGTTTCCGAGGTACTGGGGCCGGATCTGAACAAGTCGTTCAAGGAGGCGTTGGCGGTGCCTGAGGGCAGTGGCATCCAGCAGGCCGATTACCGGTGGCAGAACTGGAATGACGGCAAGGTGGAACGCAAGCATGTGTATTACCAGCGCGTCGGGCAGCGGATTTTGGCCGTTGGCTACTACCTGCCGCGGGCGACGCCGGAACATGCCAGAGCGCTGCGAAACAAAGCCGTCAAGGCGCTGGAGAAAGACCCGGCCGGGACGCTCAAGGCGATCAACGCCATGCAGGGTGGTTTTCTACAGGACGATTTGTATGTGTTTGTGGTTGACCTCGACACCCAGCGCTACGTGGCCCATGGCACGACTCCGCGGTTGGTGAATACGGATTTCAGCAAGATCAAGGATCCCGACGGGAAGCCGGTGGGTGAGCCGATCCTGGCGGTCATGGCCGAGCAGGATCAGGGGGAATACAAGTACCGCTGGAAAAATCCGGTGACCGGAAAGGTTGAGAACAAGCATGCGTATTTGCGCAAAACCGGACATTTCATGGTGGCTGTGGGGTATTACAGCCCGTGAAGGTCAGCTATTTAAATGCTGGAACGCAATCGAATGTGGGAGCGGGCTTGCTCGCGAATGCGGTGTATCAGCCAACCTATTTATCAGCTGACAGACCGCATTCGCGAGCAAGCCCGCTCCCACATTTAATCTTCATTGTTCCAACTATTTGGCCTTGTCTTCCCGACCCCGCAACACGCGATTAGGCATGGCAATCGCCGCCGCCAACCCCAACAACGACACCCCGGCACTGACCATCAGCAAATGCCTGAAGGTAATCAACAACTCCCCCCGCAAGGCATCCTGCGCCGGCCCAGGCGCCGCATTCAAGCCATCCAGCAGCACATTCCCCGAACTCCCTTCCGCGACCAGCGCCCCACTGGCCAGGTGCGCAAAACTGGAGTCCTGCAACAACGCCAGCAACAGCGCCGACATGCATGCCACTCCAACTGCACCACCCAGGGAACGGAACAGGTTGGTGGTGCTGGTAGCCACCCCGATATCCCGCTGCTCCACCGAGTTCTGCGTACCCACCAGGGAAGTCGGAAACTGCATCCCGGCGGCAATCCCGCACAACAACATAAACAGACTGGTGACCGCCACCGCCTGAGGCGCACTCAACGCCATGCCGAAAATCGCGATCGGGCTCAGGAAGGCGCCAATCAGGATCATCGGTTTATAACGCCCGGTCACCGAGGTCATGCGCCCGGCAAAATACGCCCCCATCGGCAAACCCATCGCCAGCGGCAGCAAATGCAAGGCGGCACTGTCGGCACCGGAACCGGTGACGGTCTGGTAGCGCAGCGGCATCAGCACCGTCAGGGAAATCGCCTGGAAACTGGTAAAGAAAATCGTGCACCAGCACAACACCGCGCTGCGGTTGGCAAACAGGTGCATCGGCAACAAGGGCTCCCGCGCCCGACGCTCGTGCCACACAAATACCGTCAACGCCACCACGGCACAGAGCAACAGCCCCAGCACTTCATCGTCGCGCCAATGATGGCCCTGGCCGATTTCGGTGATACCCAGTAACAGCGCCGTCAAACCGACGATCATCAGCAAAGTGCCGAGGTAGTCGATCACCGGCTTGCGTTGCGGCACCGGCAGCCCCACCAGCGTGCGATGGGCCACCCACCAGGCGCCCGCGCCCAGCGGCAGGTTGATCAGGAACACCCAGCGCCACGACAGGTACTCGGTCATGTAGCCGCCCAACACCGGGCCGGCCACGCTCGCCACCGCGTACATGCTGCTGAAGAAACCCTGGTAGCGCCCGCGCTCACGGGGCGGAATGATGTCGCCGATAATCGCCTGGCTGACCGAAATCATCCCGCCGGCACCGATGCCCTGGAGGATCCGCGCCAGCACCAACTGCTCCATGCTCTGGGCCATGCCGCAGAACAGCGAAGCAAGGGTGAACAGGCCCATGCCGATCAGCATCATCGGCCGGCGCCCGTACAGGTCGCCGAGCTTGCCGTAGATCGGCACCGCCACGGTCATCGCCACCATGTAGCCGGAGATCACCCAGGCCAGCAGGTTTACATCATGGAACTGCGCGGAAATCGCCGGCATGGAAACGGCGACGATGGTCTGGTCCAGGGCCCCGAGAAAGATCGCCATCATCAAGGCGACAAGGACACTGCGCACGGCGGGTGTGGCGGGCTGATTGAGGTTGGTCACGGCAGAACCTGCGAGCAAGGGCCCGCGGGAAAAGGAGGCCCACGGGAATGCTCGTCAGTGTACTAGATAGCTGACTATTCGATAGCCTCGTAAGGAAGTCCGACGTAATTTTCTGCAATGGTTTTACGCCCCGCCTCTGAGTCCACGAAATACTCCAATTCGCTCTGTGCAATGCGCTGGCTGAAGCCGTCTGCCTCAGGAAACTGATGCAACATCGAGGTCATCCACCAGGAAAACCGTTCGGCCTTCCAGATCCGCCGCAGGCAAATCTGCGAGTACTTCTCCAGCAATTCCACTCGGCCCTCGCGGTACACCTTGAGCAGGATATTGAACAAGGTGCTGACATCGCTGGCCGCCAAGTTCAGGCCCTTGGCGCCGGTGGGCGGCACGATGTGGGCGGCGTCGCCCAGCAGGAACAGGCGGCCGTACTGCATCGGCTCCACCACAAAACTGCGCAGTGGCGCGATGCTCTTTTCGATGGACGGGCCGGTCACCAGTTGTTCGGTGAGTGAGCTGGGCAAGCGGGTTTTCAGTTCATCCCAAAAGCGTGCATCGGACCAGTCGTCCACCGACTCATCCGCCGGCACCTGCAGGTAATAACGGCTGCGGGTCGGTGAACGCATGCTGCACAGGGCAAAACCGCGTTCGTGCTTGGCGTACACCAGTTCATCGTGGATCGGCGGGGTGTCGGCGAGGATGCCCAGCCAGCCAAACGGATAGACCCGTTCAAAGACTTTCAATGCCTCGGTGGGAATCGACTGGCGCGCCACACCGTGAAAACCATCGCAGCCAGCGATGTAGTCGCAGTCCAGCCGGTACTGCTCGCCTTTATGTTCGAAGCTCAGCCACGGCTCCGGGCTCTTCAGATCATGGGGCTGCACGTTGCCGGCTTCATACAACGTTGTCGCGCCGCTGGCCTGGCGCGCGGCCATCAGGTCGCGGGTGACTTCGGTTTGCCCGTAGATCATCACCGTCTTGCCGCCGGTCAGCGTCTTGAGGTCGATATGGGTCAGTTGCCCATTCAGCGCCAGCTCAAAGCCCTCATGCACCAGGCCTTCGGCATCCATCCGCGCACTCACGCCGGCCTGGCGCAGCAGGTCGACCATGCCTTGTTCCAGCACCCCGGCACGGATGCGCCCTTGCACGTAATCCGGCGTCTGGCGCTCAAGAATCAGGGTTTCGATCCCGGCGTTGTGCAACAGTTGACCGAGCAGCAGCCCCGAGGGACCGGCGCCGATGATGGCGACTTGGGTTTTCAGCGTTTTCATTATTTTTATGGCCCGCAAGCTTCATCCGAACGTATCCGGTGAAAGAGTTGTCATTGAAGGTGTTGCTGGCATTTTTCACTTGAGTGCCCGGCATAAGAAGGTGAAAACTGAGCCCAAAGCTGCGCTTTTCGCCAATTGGGGCGATTACCGCACAACTCTCCCGAAGTATCGGATGAAGCCATGACCAAAACTGCCAGTGCCGCGATTCCAGTGTTCAAACTCTACGGTGAGAGCCAGCAATGGCCGACCCCGGATTTGTTGCACTGTGAAACCATCTCCCGGCGCAGCCGTGAGTACCAGTGGGAAATCCAGCCCCACCGGCATGCGGACCTGTGCCAGTTGCTTTACGTGCACAAAGGCCAGGCACAACTGGAGATCGAGGGGCAGCGCAGCACCCTGAATGAATCGACGCTGCAGGTGCTGCCGCCGTTATGCGTGCATGGCTTTCGCTTTTCCGAAGACGTCGAGGGGTTTGTGGTCACCCTGGCCGCGCCGCTGATGGCGCATTTGCAGGGGCAACTGGGGGCCGCGCTGGATGGCCTGAACGCCTTGGGCAGCTACCCTGCCGGTAACGACAGTGACTACCTCAACAGCCTGTTTGCGCGCCTGCAGGAGGAATACGCCAGCGACCAACCGGCGCGGGACATGATGATGCACGCCCTGGTCAGCGTACTGCTGGTGTGGATCAGCCGCCAGGCCATCCAGCGCCGGCATCCACGGGCACCGCGGGGCCGCGAATACTTCCGCCGGTTCACCCAGCTGGTAGAGCAACATTATCGCGAGCACCCAAAAATCGAAGACCTGGCCCACAAGCTCGGGATCTCGGTCTCACACCTGAACGGTACGTGTCGGGAGTTGGGCGGGCAGCCTGCGTTGCAGATCATGCACGACCGCCAGTTGCTGGAAGCCAAGCGCCTGCTGACCTACACCAGCATGACCATCAATGAAATGTCGGAGGTGTTGGGCTTTTCCGACCCGACCAACTTCTCACGGCTGTTTCGCCGACGCGTCGGGTTCTCCCCGAAGGCGTTTCGGGAGCAGTTGAAAGCCGACCAGGACGCTAGCGAAGCGAACTGAAGGCAGCCATGTGGCCAACGCATTGACCGTGATTGCAGCTGGAGGCGAACCCCGGCTGCATGCGGGTCTGTTCGACGCGGTAGGCGGCAGTGCCATAGAGCGCGGTGGCGGCGGCGCACAGGGTGAAAATCATCAGGTACTTTCTTGTTTTGATCGACATGATGCTGACCTCTGATCCGATCAAGAAGGTGCTTTGATAAGCATAGGTCAGCTGGGGCAAGTCGCCATTATCGGGCGACATTCAACCTGTTTATGTCGGCTTAGAGACCGACGTCCCACACCGGCTCTTCCGGAAACCTCAATACCAGGAAGTCCAGCAGGCTGCGCAGCGCCGCCGGCATATGCTTGCGCGAGGCGTACACCGCGTAGATGTTCATCTGCTGCGGCTCGGCCTCGGGCAACAAGCGAATCAACTCGCCACTGCGGATGTAGTCGCCCGCCTGATAACTCGGCAACCGCGACACCCCTGCCCCCGCCAGCGTCACCCGCAATAAGGTACTGGCCTCGTTGGCGCTGATATTGCCCTGCACCGGCACCGACACCGGCTCGCCGTTTTCCATGAAGTGCCACAGGCTTTTGCCGAAGTAGGAGTGGGTCAGGCAATTGTGCCGGGCCAGGTCCTGTACCTGCCGCGGTTGCGGATGCTCCAGCAGGTAAGCGGGCGATGCGCAGATCACCGAGCGGCACAGCGTGAGTCGGCGGGCGATCAGGTTGGGGTCCAGTTCGAAGCTGGTGCGGATCGCCAGGTCGATGCGCTCATCCACCAGGTTCACCGTGCGATCAAGCATCTGCATATCGATGTTGACCAGCGGGTAGCGCTTGACGTATTCGGCCATGGCATCGGCCAGCTGTGCCTGGCCGAACGAGGTGCTGACACTCAGGCGCAGCAGGCCGCGAGGCGCTTCGTCGGGTTCGCTGACGGCGGCCTGCATGTCGCTGCACAACTCCAGCATCTGCCGGCAACGGGGCAGGGTTTCGCTGCCGGCGGCGGTCAGGCTGAGCTTGCGGGTGGTGCGGTGCATCAGGCGCGCGCCGACCCAGTCTTCCAGCTCCGCCAGGTAGCGCGACACCACCGGGCGCGACAGGTCCAGATGGTCGGCTGCCGCCGACTGGCTGCCCAGGTCCACCACCGCGACAAACACCCGCATTGCTTGAAGACGATCCATGATTTGCCCGCTTTTAGAAACAAACTATGTCCAAGCATCGCATTTTTTGTAGCGTTTGGTGCAACTAAGCTCTGTCCACACCTTACCGATGACTGGAGCTGCACATGTTTGGATTCTCCCCGCTCAAGCGCGTGGCCCTGGCCGCCGCCTCCCTGGCCTTCGCCGCGCACGCCATGGCGGCCGACCTGATCCTGGACGCCTACAACCCGGGCGAAACCGCGATGATGCCGGTCACCTCGGTACTGGTCAGCGGCGACAAAGATGCGATCCTGGTGGACGCCCAATTCGGCAAGACCCAGGCCGAGCAACTGGTGCAAAAAATCCGCGCCAGCGGCAAGCGCCTGACTACCATCTACATCAGCCACGGCGACCCGGACTACTACTTCGGCCTCGATACCCTGACCGCCGCCTTCCCCCAGGCCAAAGTCGTGGCACCGCAGCCGGTGGTGGACCATATCAAGGCCACCGTTGAACACAAACTGGCGTTCTGGGGCCCGAAACTGGGCGCGGACAAGCCTGGCAAAGCCGTCATTCCCCAGGTGCTTGAGGGCCACAGCCTGACCCTCGAAGGCAAGCAGTTGGAGGTGATCGGCCTCGACGGCGCACAACCGGACCGCACCTTTGTGTGGATCCCGTCGATCAAGGCGGTGGTCGGTGGTGTAGTCGTCGCGGAAAACATTCATGTGTGGATGGCCGATACGCAGACCGCGAAGTCCCACACCGATTGGCTGGCCACCCTGCAACGTATCCAGGACTTGAAACCGCGCACGGTGATTCCGGGTCACTACCTGGGCACGCCGTCGCTCAAATCCGTGGCGTTCACCGCCGACTACATCAAGGCCTTTGACGAAGAAACCGCCAAGGCCAAGGACTCCGCCGCCCTGATTGCGGCGATGCAAAAGCGTTACCCGAACCTGGGTGACGAGAGCACCCTGGAACTGGGCGCCAAAGTCGCCAAGGGCGAAATGCAGTGGTGAGTCGATTCAACCCTTAACCGTACTGGAGAACGTCATGAGCAAGATCGCAATCATTGGTGCCACCGGTCGTGCCGGTAGCCAACTGCTGGAAGAAGCGCTGCGTCGCGGGCACACCGTCACGGCCATCGCACGTAATACCGACAAGATCGGGGCGCGCCCTGGCGTCACCGCCAAGCAAGTCGATGCGCTGGATGCCCAGGCGCTGGAACAGGCCATCCGCGGCAACGACGTGGTGATCAGTGCGGCGCACTTCGCCACCCTGCCGCCGGAAACGGTGATCAACCCGGTGAAAAAAGCCGGCGTGAAGCGCCTGCTGGTGGTCGGCGGTGCCGGTTCGCTGTTGTTGCCGGGCGGCAGCCGGGTGATCGACAGCCCGGGCTTCCCCGAGGAATACAAAGCCGAAGCCAGCGCCGGCAGTGTTTTCCTCGATACCCTGCGCCAGGAAAAAGACCTGGACTGGACCTTCCTGTCGCCTTCGGCGGAGTTCGTCGAGACCGCGCGCACCGGCACATTCCGCCTGGGCCAGGATGAATTGCTGGTGAGCAGTGAAGGCCGCAGCTGGATCAGCTTTGCCGACTTTGCGATTGCGCTGATTGATGAAGTGGAAACACCGAAGCATTCGCGCCAGCGGTTTACCGTCGGCTACTAAGGCTGACGCGCACTAAAAATGTGGGAGCGGGCTTGCTCGCGAATGCGGTGTGTCAGTCAACAGATGTATTGGCTGACCCGGCGCCTTCGCGAGCAAGCCCGCTCCCACATTTTGATCTTCATTGTGACGGCGACTGTGCCTGGCTCACCAGCCAGTCCATAAGCTGCTCCAACCCCGCCGAGGGCTGAGTGCCCGGCGGGTACACCAGGTAATACCCCATCCCCGTCGGCACCCGTAGTTCAAACGGCGTCGCCAACCGCCCCGCCTTGAGATCCTCGCCAATCAGCGCGCTGTCACCAATTGCCACGCCCGAGCCTTGGGACGCCACCGTCATCGCCAGGTCCAGGGTTTCAAAATGATGCCCCTGGGCCAGATTGCTCAAGCGTGTATTCGCCGCTTTCAACCACAACGCCCAATCGCGCTCATCCCGCGTAGGGTGCAACAACACCTGTTGCTGCAAATCGGCGGGCGTGTGCAAGCCACCGAGCAAGGCCGGTGCGCACACCGGTGTCAGGCGCTCATCGAACAGATGCCGGGCCTGGGCCGACTGCTCGGCAATCGGCGCGTAGATCACCGCGGCATCGAACTGCTCGCGGCGAAAGTCGACGGTGTAGGCCACGGTGGTGGTCAACTCCACCGGCACATCCGGGCGTTCCTGCTGCCACTGCATCAGGCGCGGCAACAGCCAGCGCATCACGCAGGTGGAGGCCTTGAGCTGCAAGGTCTCGCGGCGGGCGCCGATCTGCTCCACCGCCTCGCCGATCAGGCCGAACACCTGCTGCGCCCGCAGTGACCATTCGCGGCCCTCTTCGGTGAGGCTCAAGCCACGGGCCTGGCGCTGGAACAGCGCATAGCCCAGATGACTTTCCAGCCCGGCGATCTGCCGGCTCACCGCGCCTTGGGTGATGTGCAATTGCTCGGCGGCTCGGGTGAAGTTGCAGCACTGGGCCGTGACCCAAAAGGTGTGCAGGGCCGGCAGCGGCGGAAGACGTTTCATAAGGGCGCAGCCATGACGTGAGGACATGGCTAGTATGACTTTTTATCGATTGTTGCCGCTACGGGCCAGCCGTTCCAATACGGGCCTTTATCAACAATAAGAGCGACGACAATGGCGACCTGCGGCGAAGTATTGGTCAACCTGCTGGAAGGCTACGGCGTGGACCAGGTGTTTGGCATCCCCGGCGTGCACACCGTGGAACTCTACCGGGGCCTGGCGCGCTCGAGCATCCGCCACGTCACCCCGCGCCACGAACAGGGCGCCGGCTTCATGGCCGACGGCTATGCGCGCACCAGCGGCAAGCCCGGCGTGTGCTTCATCATCACCGGCCCCGGCATGACCAACATCACCACCGCCATGGGCCAGGCCTACGCCGACTCGATCCCGATGCTGGTGATCTCCAGCGTGCAGTCCCGCAGCCAGCTGGGCGGCGGGCGCGGCAAGCTGCACGAACTGCCGAACCAGAACGCGATGATCGCGGGCGTGGCGGCGTTCTCCCATACCTTGATGTCGGCAGCCGAATTGCCCGGTGTACTGGCCCGGGCATTTGCGCTGTTCCAGGCCGGACGACCGCGCCCGGTGCACATCGAAATCCCGCTGGACGTGCTGGTGGAAAACGCCGACGCGTTGCTCGGCAGCGAACCCGTCAGCGTTTCCCGCGCTGGCGCTGCGCCGTCGGCGGTCAAGCAGATGAGCCAGTTGCTGGCGGCGGCAAAACGCCCGCTGATTCTCGCCGGTGGTGGCGCCATCGACGCAGCGCCCGAGTTGACGCAACTGGCCGAAGCCCTCGGCGCGCCGGTGGCGCTGACCATCAACGCCAAGGGCATGCTGGCCGCCAACCACCCGCTGCTGATCGGCTCGACCCAAACCCTGGTCGCCACCCGCGCCCTGGTGGCCGAGGCAGACGTGGTGCTGGCGATCGGCACCGAGCTGGCGGAAACCGACTACGACGTGACCTTCGCCGGCGGCTTCGACATTCCCGGCGCCCTGCTGCGCATCGACATCGACTCCGACCAGACCGTGCGCAATTACCCGCCGCAAGTCGCGCTGGTAGCCGACGCGCAAATCGCTGCGCAGGCACTGCTTGCCGAGCTGGGCAACAAACCCCTGGCCGCCCGGGACAGCAACTGGGGCGCCCACCGCGTCGCCCGCCTGTGGAGCGAACTGGAACCCACCTGGGACGCCGCCACCCGCGCGCAAACCCTGTTCCTCAACACCGTCCTGGACGAACTGCCCGACGCCGTACTGGTGGGCGACTCCACGCAACCGGTGTACACCGGCAACCTGACCCTGAACCTCGACCAGCCGCGCCGCTGGTTCAACTCCTCCACCGGCTACGGCACCCTCGGCTACGCCTTGCCGGCGGCCATCGGTGCGTGGCTGGGGCGCGGCAACGGTGCGCCGGTGGTGTGCCTGATCGGCGACGGCGGCCTGCAATTCACCCTGCCGGAACTGGCCAGCGCCGTGGAAGCGCGCACGCCGGTGATCGTGCTGCTGTGGAATAACCAGGGCTATGAGGAGATCAAGAAATACATGGTCAACCGCGCCATCGAACCGGTGGGCGTGGACATCTACACCCCGGACTTTATCGGAGTGGCCAAGGCCCTCGGCGCTGCTGCCCAGCGCATCCAGGGTGTTGAGGAATTACGCAGCGCCTTGCGTGCCGCGACTGATCGCCAGGGCCCGACGCTGATTGAAATCGACCAGGGCCTTTGGATGAAGGAGGTGGCGGTATGAGCGCGGTATTGAATGGGTTGTTTATCAATGGCGCGTGGCGTGCCGGCCATGACGTGCTGGACGTGATCAACCCGGCCACCGAGGCCACCCTGGCCCAAGTGAGCGTGGGTGATGCAGGCGCGGTGACTGAGGCCATCGGCGCCGCCAGCGCGGCCTTCCCGGACTGGTCGAAAAGCACCGGCCGCGACCGCGCCGCGCTGTTGCGCAAGATCGCCGAGGGTGTCAGCGCAGAGCGTGAACACCTGATGCAACTGCAATCGAGCAACAACGGCAAGCCGCTGTTTGAAGCCGGCATCGATGTGGATGACGTGATCGCCACCTTTGCCTATTACGCGAACCTGGCCGACGAAATGGACGCCACCCAGGACCGTCCGGTGGCGCTGCCCACCGAGGACTTCAGCGCCCGCGTACGCCGTGAACCCTGCGGCGTGGTGGGCCTGATCGTGCCGTGGAATTTCCCGATGGTGACCACCGCCTGGAAACTCGCCCCGGCGCTGGCGGCCGGTTGCTGCGTGGTGCTCAAGCCTTCGGAAGTGACGCCGCTGGCAGAGCTGGAACTGGCCAGGATCATCGCCTCGGTGGGCTTGCCTGCCGGTGTGTTCAACCTGGTCTGCGGCACAGGCCTGGCGGTGGGCGCGCCGATGGCGGCTGACCCACGGATCGCGAAAATCTCCTTCACCGGCAGCAATGCCGTGGGCGTGCAGGTGATGCAGCGCGCCGCCGAAACGGTCAAGGGTGTGAGCCTGGAACTGGGCGGCAAATCCGCGTTGCTGGTGCTGGCGGACGCCGACCTCGACCTGGCCGTGGAACTGGCCTGCGGCGGTGGTTTCTTCAACGCCGGGCAGATGTGCTCCGCCACCAGCCGGGTGTTGGTGGCCGACGAACTGGCGGACGAGTTTCTCACCCGCTTGCAGGCCAGGGCCGAGAGCATTCGCGTGGCGGACCCGTTTGCCGGTGACGTGGAAATGGGTGCATTGGTCAACCGTGCGCAGTACCAGCGGGTGCTGGGGCATATCGAACGTGGCCTGCAAGCCGGCGCGAAGCTGCTGTGTGGCGGCGGGCGCCCGGCGGATTTGCCTCATGGGTATTTCATTCGCCCGACGGTCTTCACTGAAGTGCCGTTGGACAGCGCGTTGTGGAACGAGGAGATCTTCGGCCCGGTGCTGTGCGTGCGCAGTTTTGCCAATGAGGCCGAGGCGGTGGCGCTGGCCAATGACAGTGAGTTTGGCCTGGTCGCGAGCGTGCTGAGCAGCAACGTGGAAGCGGCTGAGCGAGTGGCCAATGCTTTGCAGGTGGGTTTGGTGTGGATCAACGCGCCGCAGGTGATCTTCCCGCAAACGGCGTGGGGTGGTTACAAGCAGAGCAGTATTGGCCGCGAACTGGGGCCTTGGGGGTTGCAGGCGTTTCAGGAGATCAAGCATGTGATTCGGGCGGTGTAGAAACACTCAAGAGCACCACTGTTCCCTGTGGGAGCTGGCTTGCCTGCGATTGCGGTCTATCAGACACAGATGTGTTGCCTGAGCCACCGCTATCGCAGGCAAGCCAGCTCCTACCTGTTGATTTGTGCCGTGTCAGCAGATGCATTTTTTCAATAGCGCCAACGACTTTCTCATTTGCCGCCCTCCCCCACGCCCGGCCTAATACTGCCCTTGTCAGTTCAAGGCCTGCCCATGGAAAACGTCCGCGCAAAACCCGCCACCGCCGTTTGGCTGATGATCAGCGTTGTGCTGGTCGCCCTCAACCTGCGCCCGTCGATGGCCGCCGTCGGCCCGTTGTTGTCGTCGATTCGCGCCGATGTGGCCCTGAGTTTCAGCACGGCCTCCCTGCTGACCATGCTGCCAGTCATGGCCATGGGCCTGGCGATGTTTTTTGGCATGGCCGTGGCCAAGCGGTGCGGCGAGCATCGCAGCATTGTGCTGTCGCTGGTGGTGATCGGCCTGGCCACCGTCTCCCGGTTGTTCCTGGACTCGGCGGTTGAGCTGATCCTCAGCGCCATCGCCGCCGGCGTAGGCATCGCGATGATCCAGGCGTTGATGCCCGCCTTGATCAAGTCGCGCTTCAGCGACAACGTTTCCCTGTTCATGGGCCTGTACGTCACCGCGATCATGGGCGGCGCGGCCCTCGCCGCTTCGTTCTCGCCGTTTATCCAGGTGCAAACCGGCAGCTGGCGCATCGGCCTGGCCATCTGGGCGGTTCTCGCGGTATTGGCGCTGGTGTTCTGGTACGCCCAACGCTCGATGCTGCCGCCGCTGCCGCAAGCCGGCGCAGGCCCGCAGGCGTCATTCTTCGGCAATCGCCGGGCCTGGTTGCTGGCGATTTTCTTCGGCCTCGGTACCGCGTCCTACACCTGCGTGCTGGCCTGGCTGGCGCCGTACTACGTGGAACAAGGCTGGAGTGAACAGAACGCCGGCCTGTTGCTGGGCTTTTTGACGGCCATGGAAGTGGTCTCCGGCCTGATCACCCCGGCCATCGCCAACCGCCGGAGGGACAAGCGGGGTGTGGTCGCGGTGCTGCTGGTGCTGATCATCGCCGGCTTCTGCGGGCTGATCCTGAGCCCGCAATACCTGAGCCTGCTGTGGCCGTGTTTGCTCGGCCTGGGGATTGGCGGCTTGTTTCCGATGAGCCTGATCCTGTCCCTCGACCACCTCGACAACCCGCGCCGTGCCGGTGGCCTGACGGCCTTTGTGCAGGGCATCGGCTACCTGATCGCTGGTTTGTCGCCGCTGATTGCCGGGATGATCCGCGACCAGCTGGGCAGCTTCGAGTGGGCCTGGTGGTCACTGACGGCCGTGGTGGTGGTGATGCTGCTGATCGTACTGCGCTTCGATCCCCGGCATTACGCGCGGCATATTCGCTGAGGTCGTGTTGTAAACATTATTTGTCCCACCTCAAACAGAGAAAGGTCCGACAGAGCTTTCTATTGGTACGAGCGTTCCGTTAACATTTTGTATTGTCTTGTACCGAGTTCGGTACAAAGCGCTTGCGGACGGAACGGATGCTAAACAGCAACTTGCTTAGAAAGCTCGATATGCAGGACCTGATGGTGTTTGTCGCTGTTTACGACCAAAGCAGCGTCACCGAGGTTTCCGAAACCCTGTTCGTCAGCCAGTCCACCGTGAGCTACAGCCTGAAGAAGCTGCGCACCAGCTTCGAAGACGAGTTGTTTATCAACACCCGGGCGGGCATGCGTCCTACGTACAAAGCCGCCACCATGTACGGGCATGTGCAGAAAATCCTCGAAAGCATCAACCTGTGCCATGCCGGCAGCCAAACGTTCGACCCCACCCAGAAGGCTGTGACCTTCAACGTCTGCGCCCCAGAATACTTCGAACAGTTGATCCTGCCGCGCCTGCTGAAAAACTTCGACCGCGCCGACCTGCCGGTGATCGTCAACGTGCAGAAGCTCGAAACCGAGGTCCCGGCCGACGCCTTGCGCGACGGGCGTCTGGACCTGGTGATTTGCTTCGGGCCGCACTTTCATCGCGAGCACAAGGACATCAAGACCCAGATGCTGCTGGAGGACGACCTGGTGTGCGTGTTCGACAAACACTCGGCGCCCCGGGAACCGGCGTTCAGCCTGCAATCCTTCGTCGCCCGGCGCCATGTGTTCCCCACGCCCTGGAGTTCCGACACCAACATGATCGACGGCTGGCTGGCGCGCCAGTCCCACAAGCGCCAGGTGATCGCCCGCGCCAACAGCTACAGCGCGGCGCTGAAGATGATCACCGGCACTGACTTTATCGTCACCTTGCCCCGTCGAGTGCTGAAGCTGCTGGCAGACACGACCGTGTTAGGGCATTGCGAAGCGCCGAACGGTTTGCCGGGGTTTACCCTGGATATGCAGTGGAATGAACACAGCGCGCAGGACAGCGCCAACACGTGGTTCAGGGAGCAGGTGGTGAAGGTGTGTGCGGATCAGGGGTTACTATGACCCCCTGTGGCGAGGGAGCTTGCTCCCGCTGGGCTGCGTAGCGGCCCCAAGAATTTTGGGAGCGCTTCGCACTGGAGCGCCAGCCCGGTCCAGCGGGAGCAAGCTCTCTCGCCTCAGAGTATTGCCCGTCAGCCGATGGTGACTTTACTGTAGGACTCGCGATCCATATCGACCAGCAAGACACTGAGCTGCACCTGCAGGTCTGCAGGCCAATCGCCGAGGTCCTGCAGCGCCGCCAACAGGCTTTCCGACAATTGCTTCTTGACCTGCGGTGAACGCCCGCTGAGCAGCGACAGCTTCACCGCGATAAAAGCGCGCGGGCTGATGGACGTGCCAACCTGGAATGTCTCCACCTTCAGCGCGCGGCTTTTGATATCGAACTCGGAACCGAACTGCCCGGACGCCATCAGCACGTTGTTGAGCCGCAACAAGGTTTTCTCAACGGCCAGCTCTGTGAGGTTGGCGGTGTATTCCAGATGCAGATGCGGCATGAAGGCTCCGAGCTTGTTGTAGGAAAAGAGTCATACATATAGCACGGGGCCGGGCGGAATCAGACCGCTTTCAGTGTGAAACTTCGGTCAGGCTGTGCAGCGAGCGATTTTCCCAGATCGCCACGATCACCAACACCGCCGACGTCAACGCCCCCAGTACCAACGCCGAAAACACCTGCTGCAATCCCAGCGGCAGCAATACCAGCAACATCAGCAAGCCGCTCAGGTGCGAAAACGGTGGCAACGGCCGGTCGCTCATCACCCACTTGAACAGCGCACTGCCCAGCAAAAACAACCACGGGCCGGCGATGATCGCCACCACGCCCGCCTGGCTGGCATGCCCCGGATGCACCAGCACCAGTTCGTCGGCCACGGCGCTGACGATAATCCCGGCGACGATCAATACATGCAGGTAGGTGTAGGCGATCCGCGCCTGACGGCCCGGGTCGGCAGAGCTGGCAATGCGATGGTGGGCGCGCTCGGCGCCGCTGTCGAAATAGATCCACCACAGGGCGATGCTGCCCACCACTGCCACCAGGAATGCCGCCAGCCCGCCCACGCTCCAGGGCAGCTCGGCGAAGGTCGCGCCGGTCACCAGCAACGACTCACCCAAGGCGATGATCACAAACAGGCCGCAGCGTTCGGCCATGTGGTTGCCTTCCACATTCCAGTCCGCAAGCGTCGAGGGCCCAAGCCCGGGCACCCAGAAATACACCGACGGGGAAATCAACTCGATCAACAGCGCCAGGGCCCAGAAGGCCAGGCGCTGCTCGCCTTCGAGCAGCGCACCGGTGATCCAGAACACCCCGGAAAACAGCATCCACGCCAGGATCCGCTGGAAATTGCGGGTCATGTTCAGCGACTCGCCGCGCACCGCCCACAACGCAAACAGCGTGCGTCCTACCTGCATGAACACATAGGCGCCGGCGAACAACAGCCCGCGATCGGTAAACGCCTTGGGGATCGACGAGGACAGCAACAGGCCCGCCACCATCAAACCGAACAGGCCGATGCGGATCGGGATTTTTTCCGGGTCCAGCCAATTGGTGACCCACGAAGTGAAGATCCACACCCACCACACCGCGACCATCATCAACGCCACCTGCACGGCACCGCCGATGGACAAGTGGGCGAGCAGCGAATGGGACAACTGGGTCACGGCAAACACGAACACCAGGTCGAAAAACAGCTCGACCATGCCAACCTTGCCGCTGTCATGACTGCCGCGCCCACGCAGCAAGGAACGGGATAGGGCCATGCCTGGATCTCCCTGAAGGTTTTATCTCAAGATTTGGGTGCGACCACCGGCAGCATGTCCCGCTCGCTCATGAACGCCTCCAGCCGCGAACGCATCCAGCGCTCCGCCGGATCGGTGTCAACGTGGCTGAGCCAGACCATCGACAAGTCCAGGGTCGGGGTTTCGAACGGGAACGGTTCACAGAACAGATTGCCCCCGGCGGCCATGGCCTGGGCGGTGTAATCCGGCAGGCTGGCGATCATGTCGGTGCCGGCGAGCAGCGCCGGCAATGCGCTGTATTGCGGCACCGAGAGCACCACGTGGCGCTTGCGACCGATTTCCGCCAGCCACTCATCGGCAAACCCGGACACGTTGGCGGTGTGGGACACCAGCACATGGGGCCGTGCGCAATATTCGTCGAGGGTCAGGGGTTTGTCCGAGGCGTCCGCCCGCAGCAGGCACGGGCGGATATGCCGCAATAATTTGCGCTTGGCATTGGCCGGCAGGCCGCGGGTCTGGGTGATGCCGACGGTGATATCCCCGGAACCCAGCAGGTCCGGGATGCGCCAGTAATCCACATGCTGCACCACGAACACCACCTGCGGCGCTTCCTGGCGCAAGGCGCGCAGCAGCGGCGGCAGCAGGCCGAACTCGACGTCATCGGACAGGCCGATGCGAAAGGTCATGGTGCTGATGGACGGGTCGAAATCGTGGGTCAGGCTCAGGGCCGACGACAAGGAGTCGAGGGCCGGCGACAGGTGCTTGATGATTTCCTCGGCCCGCGCGGTAGGTTCCATCCGATGGCCGACACGAATGAACAGCGGGTCATTGAACAACGTACGCAGGCGGTTGAGGGCCGAACTGATGGTGGGTTGCCCGAGAAACAGCTTCTCCGCCACCCGGGTCACGTTGCGTTCGAGCATCAAGGTTTCAAAGACCACCATCAAATTGATGTCGGCCTTGCGTAATTCATTGCGATTCATCGGCGACCGCCCCACTGCCCTGGATAAGTCGCAGTTTAGAAACACCCGGGGCCCTGCGTCTATGCGCACACTGTTCAACACGGGCCTTTGGGACTATAAAGCAGCTTCCAAGGCTTGCGAGAACACCATCGTGCTGGTCATTTCTGCCTTGAGCGTCCTGGTTGCCGGGATTTTGCTCTGGGCCATCAAATTCATCGCTCATCCCACCGCCAGGACACTGTTACGGGTATTTGTCGGTTTGTGCCTGGCGGCAGTCGTGGCTTACCTGGTGCTGGCTTCGGGGTTTCCTACCTCGTTGCTGGTGTGACCGGGCTCCTGCTCCTGCCCCTGACGCAAACGCAAGGCGGCCAACGCGGCCACCACCAGCACCACGGCAATCACTTTCAAGCCATTCGTGGCATTGCCGGTGCTCATCTCGATCGCGCCCATCACCGACGGCCCGACAAACCCGCCGAGCAATCCGCAGGCATTGACGAAGCCCAGCCCGCCCGCCAGCGCCACGCCCTTGAGGCGCGAGGCCGGGTAGAGAAAGATGATCGACTGCACCACAAAGAACATCACCGCCGACACACAAAAGCCCAGCAGGCTGAACACCGGCCCCGACACCGAGGCAATCCCCAGCCCCAACGCCATGGTCAGCAAACCGGTAATCAACAGCCGCCGGGCACGGGTGGGCGTGGTCGCAAAGCGCGGCAGCAACACAGCGCCGGCCGCTGCGGCAATCCACGGCAATGAGGTCAGCAAGCCGACGCTCATGGTGCTCAATTCACCGTATTTGCTGATGATGCTCGGCAGGAAAAAGATCACGGTGTAGATGGTGATCTGATGGCAAAAATACACAAAGATCGCCAGCAGGATCTGCGGTGTCAGCCAGTTCTTCAGGGAATGCCCGCCCTCGCCTGCGCCCTCTTCGGTCTCCATCGCGATGCGCTGCTCAATCCCGCGCGCCTCTGCGGCCGAGAGCCATGGCGCCTTGCTCGGACGGTCCGGCAACTTGCACCACACCACCCAGGCAAACGCGACTGCCGGCAGCCCTTCGAGCAGGAACATCCACTGCCAGCCGTGCCAGCCGAGCAGCCCGTCCATGCGCATCAACGCCGCGCCCACCGGGCCACCGATGATGTTGGCAAAACACACGCCGAGCAGGAAATACCCGGTAGCCCGCGCCCGTTGCTCGCGGTTGAACCAGTAGGTGAGGTACAGCATCACCCCGGGAAACAGGCCGGCTTCGGCAATGCCCAGCAGCAGGCGCAGGATATAGAACGAGGTCTCACCCTGGACGAACGCCATGGCCGCCGAAATCAGGCCCCAGGTCACCATGATCCGGGCGATCCAGAACCGCGCGCCGACCTTGTGCATGATCAGGTTGCTGGGGATTTCCGACAGCGCATAGGTCAGGAAAAACAGCCCGGCGCCCAGGCCATAGGCCGCTGCTGAAATCCCCAGGTCAACGTCCAGGTGGTGCTTGGCCAGGGCGATGTTGGTGCGGTCCAGGAAGCTCAGCACGTAGGCGATGATCAGCAAGGGCATCAGCTTGACGAACATCAGTTTGTTCAACTCCCGTGGTTCACGGGCGGTGTTGGCAGTCTTCATCGGGCAATTCCTCTTGGCGCCCCGCCAGCGCAACGGCTGGGGGACGCATCGGTGTTGTTCTAGGGTTCGAGTTGCGCAACCAGCGCCGGCGGGCGATGGGAAAACAGTTGCAGCAGCGCCCCGCCCAGGGCACAGCCGGCCATCACGAAGAAGCACACCGTGTAGCCGTGCAAGGTGGTCCAGCCGCCGCCCATGGCAATCAGGCTGCCCATCAGCACCGGCGCCAGGCCGCCACCGATAAACATCGCGGTGGTGATGATGCCGTTGGCGGTGGAGGTCGCCGACGGCTCGGCCGAGTCGCAGGCCACCGCGTAGTAGATCGGCCACACCGCGTTGGCCACCAGGCCGAACAGCAGTTGCACGACGATGATCAGGGTCAGGGTGTTGGCGAAGTAGAACGCACCGACACTGGCGGCCATCCACACCCCGCAGATGATCAGGGTGACGCGCCGGCCAATGATGTCCGACAGCGACGGCCACACCAGTTGCCCGAGAATCCCGGTCAAGGTGAACACCACGCTCATCCCCGCCGACTCGGCCAGGGACAACCCGGCAATGTTGTACAGGTAGGCCGGCAGCACGATGTTGACGCCCATGTACACGACTTGGGTCAGCATCGTATTACCCGCCGTCAGGGCGATATTGCGGTTGCGCAACGTGGCGATAAACGTGCGCCAGGCGTGGCCCTTCACTTGGCTGGCCGGTGCGTTGTCCGGCGGGGTCATGCCCTTGGCGGCGATGTCGACGTACAGCGCGGTGATGCGTTCGGCGGTGGAATAGCGCGCCCAGAAAATCATCAGCGGCAACGCCACCACGAACGCGAAGAAGAACACGTAGCGCCAGTTGTCTTCACCGAAGGTGCTGATGACAAAGCTGGCGACGATGCCACTGAGCATGGCGCCGATCGGGTAACCGGTGTGGTGCGCGCCAAGGGCAAAACCACGACGCTCCACCGGCCACCATTCGGCGGTGTTGCTCACGCCCACCGGCTCGCCCCAGCCTGCGCCGAGGTTGACGCCGACCCGCAGCGCGATAAAGGTCGCGAGGTTGCCGCTCAGGGCCTTGAACCCGGAGAGGAACGAAATAGCCGTGTAGCCCAGCACCAGCGGCACCTGGAACCGCGCACGTTTCCAGCCACCGCCGTAGCGGTCACTCCACATCGAGCCGGGAATATCCAGCAGGGCCAGGGCCAGCATGATCACCGTGGCCATGGTGCCCCACTGGTCGGCCGACAAATCGAAATGCTTGGAGATGGTCGGCCCCAGGCGCAGCACGATCTCACGGTCGTAGGCGTTGAGGATCCAGATCATCCAGCACACCAGCAGCGACACCCAGGAGTGCCGGTGAATACTGCGCAGCGAGGCTTTTTTCAAGGTTGCCATGGGTTTCTCCAGGCGCGCGAGGGCGCGCACTGACACAAGGTTGCGAAAGGAAAGTGCCTTGTTGAAAAAAACGCGCTAGCTGGCGAACCGTCGCTCGGCTATTCCTTGCACGCCCAGCCCGGTGATCGCAAAAAGCGCCCCGCGCTGCTGACCGTCGGCCGGGAAACGCGGCAACGGTGGCTTGGCCATGGAGGTGACAAACAGGGTGTCCAGGTTCGGCCCGCCAAAGGTCAGGCTGGTGACCTTTTTCACCGGCATCTGGATGATCCGGTCGACCTCGCCGTCGGGTGTGTAGCGCACCAGTTTTCCGGCGTAGACCAGCGCCTGCCACAGGCAGCCTTCGGCATCCACGGTGCAGCCGTCGGCAGCGCCACCGCCGCTGGTATCGACCTTGGCGAAGGTGCGTCGATTGCTCACCGCGCCGCTGGCTGGGTCGTAGTCATAGGCCCAGATCTCGCCGGACCAGGTGTCGCAAAAGTAAAACGTATCGCCCGCCGGGCTCCAGCACGGGCCGTTGGACACGATGATGCCTTCGTCCAGGGTGTGCAGGCTCAGGTCCGCGTCGAGGCGGTAGAGTTTGGCGCTGGCGCTGTCTTCGAGGGTGTCCATGGAGCCGAAGACAAAGCGCCCCTGGCGGTCAACCTTGCCGTCGTTGAGGCGGTTGTTGGGCAGTGCGGGTTCCGGGTCGACCACCAGGGCCAGTTCGCCGCTGTTGAGGTCGAGGAGGTGCACACCGTTTTGCAGGGCGACGATGGCTTGCTCGCCGCTATGGCGCAGGGCCATGGAGCCGATTTTCTGGCCCACATCCCAGGCGCGCAGTTCGCGGCCATCCTCGGTGCAGCGCAGGATCCGGCCGTCGGCGCTGTCGATCCAGTACAACCGTTGTTGTTCGACGTCCCACACCGGGCCTTCGCCCAGGGTGGTCTTCACGTCCACAAGCACTTCGATACGCATGGTGTTATCCCCTTTTTTGTTGTTGTGCGGGATGGGCATGGCCGCGCCGTGACGCGGCCGGTTTGTCACTTAGAAATTGACCTGGTCGCGCCCCTTGAGCCCGAGGATTTCCCGCGCTTCATCCGGCGTGGCGACCTGATGGCCGAGGGCTTCGATCACTGTGCGAATGCGCCGTACCTGGTCGGCGTTGGACGCGGCCAGTTTGCCCGGGCCATCCCACAGCGAATCCTCCAGGCCGACCCGGGCGTTGCTGCCCATGGACAGGCCCATGGTGGCCAGCGGAATTTGCCCACGGCCGGCGCCGAGGATCGACCACACGTAGTCGTCGCCAAACAGGCGGTCGGCGGTGCGGCGCATATGGGCCAGGTCTTCCGGGTGCCCGCCGATGCCGCCGCGCAAACCGAATACCGACTGGATAAACAACGGTGGTTTCAGCAGGCCGCGCTCCAGGAAATGGGCGGCGGTGTACAGGTGGCCGATGTCGTAGCACTCGATTTCAAAACGGGTGCGGTTCTCGGCGCAGGAATTGAGGATGTGGGTAATGTCGCGGAAGGTATTGCGAAAGATCCGGTCGTCGCTTTCTTCCAGGTACGGACGCTCCCAGTCATGCTTGAACTCGGTAAAGCGGTTGAGCATTTCGTACAGGCCGAAGTTCATCGAGCCCATGTTCAGCGAGGCCAGTTCCGGCTTGAACTGCATCACCGGTTGCAGGCGCTCTTCGACGCCCATGGTCGGTGCGCCGCCGGTGGTGATGTTGATCACCACGTCGCTGGCGGCCTTGATCTGCGGCAGGAATTCGGCGAACAGCGCGGGGTCCTGGCTGGGACGGCCATCGATGGGATCACGGGCATGCAGGTGGACAATGGCGGCGCCGGCTTCGGCGGCACCGATGGCGGCGTCGGCAATTTCCTGCGCGGTGATCGGCAAATGCGGCGACATCGACGGCGTATGGATGGCACCAGTGACGGCGCAGGTGATGATCACAGGACGATTTTTGGACATGAGGATTCTCCGACTTTTATTCTTATGAAAAAAATCCCGGGTGTAACTTGTGTGTTCTTCCCTGGCTTAACGCTGACGCGGCCTACAGGTACTCGACGTTACCGTCGACACTGATCGCCTGGCCGGTGACATTGCGGGCGGCAGGCGAGCAGAGAAACAAGGCCATGGCCGCGACGTCTTCGGCGGTGACCATGCGCTTGAGGGAGATCTTGTTCAGGTATTCCTGGCGCATCTCGGCTTCCGGCACACCGACCTGTTCGGCACGGGCGCGGATCACGCCGTCCATGCGCGGGCCTTCAACGATGCCGGGCAGCAAGGCGTTGACGCGGATGTCGCTTTCACCCAGCTCCGAGGCCAGGGATTTCATCAGGCCGACGATGGCCCATTTGGTCGCCGCATATGGCGTGCGCCAGGCGTAGCCGAGGCGCCCGGCGACCGAGGCGATATGCAGCAGATGGCCGTGGGACGACTCCTTGAGCATCGGCACCGCGTGGTGGGCAAAGCGGTATTGCGCCGTCAGGTTGATATTGATCGTGGCTTGCCACTCGGCATCGCTGATGGCGTCGATGCCGCCGGTGGGCCCGGCAATCCCGGCGTTGTTGACCAGTACATCCAGCCCGCCGAATTGCTCGCGCTGCACCTGGAACACCGCCTCGATCTGCGCGGCATCGCTCACGTCGGCACGGGTGGCGACAGTGCCCGGGTACTTGTCGCGAAACGCCGCCAGGGCCGCTTCGCTGACATCACACACATGCACCTTGGCACCCGCCTCCAGATAGGCCGCCGCCAACACTTCACCGATGCCGGCAGCCCCGCCGGAAATCAACACACGTAACCCAGGATAAGGCTGCAGCCGCTGTAGGACACTCATGCACGTTTACCTCCTGAAACAGACGACCGCGAACGGTCGTTCTTGACGAGCAGGCGCGCCAGGGAATCGGCGGCCTGCATGATGTCATCGGTCACGGCCGCGCGGGCACCGGCGCCATCGCGGGCGGCCAGGGCTTCGACGATGCGCGTATGCGCCTCCATCGAGCGTTGCAAGTGAGCTTTATCGGGGGCGACCAGGGCAAAACACGGGCCCATGTGCAGCCAGAAGTTTTCCACGGCGGCCATGGTCAATTCGGCCTGGGCGACGGCATAGATCCGACGGTGAAAGGCGAAGTTGGTCCACAGGTAGCGGGAAACGTCGACTTCGTCGGCGGCCTGTTGCATCTGTTGGCAGAGGTCGGAGATTTCGTCGAGGTCGGCTTTTTCCAGGAGCAACACGGCCTTTTCTGCCAGCAAACCTTCCAGGGCGACCCGCGCATCGCGGATTTCCCGCAGGCGTTCGACCGTCATCATGCGTACCCGCAGACGGGAGGTTTCAGTGACTTCAAAGGCGTTTTCGGCGCTGAGGCGCTGGAGGGCTTCGCGCACCGGCATGGGGCTGGAGCCGAGGGCTTCGGCGAGGCCGCGGATGGTGAGTTTCTGGCCGGGCTGGAAACGACCACTCATCAAGGCTTCGCGGATCTGGCGATAGACCTGGTCTTGCAAAGTATCGCGGGACACCTGGCGCAAGGTGGGAAGGAGAAGCGGGCCATCTGTCATGAGTCAAAACCTGTGTTGTCGTTCTTATGGCTCCAATATGTGATCACAAATCAAATATGTCAAATAGTTTCCCGTTGACGGTATGGCTTCAGGCGCCGTTTCCTGCATAAATCGGCGACCTATGGCGAGCGGGGTACCGGCGACACCACCCTCTGCTTCGCAGCGCATGAGTTGGGCGAGATAAATTTCAAGGGCGGCATGTGGAGGCGCAAAGCTTGTTTCTTATGTGCGGTGTCCGGATGGCACGCTGGGGGAGTTGTGTACGCCGATTCAGTGAATCGTAATGTGGCGAGGGAGCTTGCTCCCGCTGGACCGGGCTGGCGCTCCAGTGCGAAGCGCTCCCAAAAATCTTGGGGCCGCTGCGCAACCCAGCGGGAGCAAGCTCCCTCGCCACAGCAAGCTCTCTCGCCACAATGAAATGCCTGCATCAGGGCTTGAGCGGGCGCTCCTGGTCACGCTCGGACAGCTCGGTGCCATCGTCCGGATGCTTCCAGGTCTGCGGCTTTTCTTCCTCGCGAAGCTTCCTCGCCCGCTCCTGCTCCAACTCTTCGCGCTGATTCTGTTCGTTGCTCATACCCACCTCCCATCCGTAAGAATTGGACACACTGGGCAAGCATAGATGAGGGAGCGGTTTTGTGTGCATCCGGCAATTGATAACCACGGCGCATCAATACATGTAAACAACTCACTTATCATTTCCAAATGTGTCAGCCACTATCCGCGGTCTTAAGCGAAACAAGCACTTTAAAAAGAACGCTGGAGACACAAGAAAATGCAAAACCCTTCACGGCCTGACTCTGCCCGCTCCAAAGTCGGCGCGGTCTTTCGCGTCACCTCCGGCAACTTTCTCGAACAGTTCGACTTCTTTCTGTTCGGTTTCTATGCCACCTATATCGCCGCCGCCTTCTTCCCTGCCGCTAATGAATTTGCGTCATTAATGATGACCTTCGCCGTGTTCGGCGCGGGCTTTTTGATGCGTCCGCTGGGGGCTATCATTCTCGGCGCGTACATCGATGATGTGGGCCGTCGCAAAGGTTTGATCGTGACCCTGGCGATCATGGCCAGTGGCACCCTGCTGATCGTGCTGGTGCCCGGCTATCACACCATTGGTTTGTGGGCACCGCTGCTGGTGCTGATGGGCCGGCTGTTGCAAGGTTTCTCGGCCGGTGCCGAACTGGGCGGCGTGTCGGTGTACCTGGCCGAAATGGCCACCCCGGGCCGCAAGGGTTTCTATACCAGCTGGCAATCGGGTAGCCAGCAGATCTCCATCGTGGTCGCGGCCGCCCTGGGTTATGGCCTGAACCAGTGGATGGAACCAGCCGTGGTTGCCGATTGGGGCTGGCGCATTCCGTTCGCCATCGGCTGCGTGATCATCCCGTTCATCTTCGTCCTGCGCCGCAACCTGCAGGAAACCGAAGAGTTCGCCAACCGCAAGCATCGCCCGACCATGCGCGAAGTGCTGGCCACCCTGGTGAAGAACTGGACCATCGTGATCGGCGGCATGATGATGGTGGCGATGACCACCACGGCCTTCTACCTGATCACCGTGTACGCACCCACCTTCGGCAAAACCGTACTCAACCTGACCACCGCCGACGCCCTGCTGGTGACCTTGCTGGTGGCCGTGTCGAACTTCATCTGGCTGCCCATCGGTGGCACCCTCAGTGACCGTTTTGGCCGCAAGCCGGTGCTGATCGCCATGACTGCTTTGACCGTGCTGACCGCTTACCCGGCACTTTCCTACGTGGTCAATGCGCCAAGCTTCGCGCACATGCTGGAAACCCTGCTGTGGTTCTCCTTCCTCTACGGCATGTACAACGGTGCCATGATCCCGGCCCTGACCGAGATCATGCCGGTGGAAGTGCGTGTGGCGGGCTTCTCCCTGGCCTATAGCCTGGCGACCGCGATCTTCGGCGGTTTTACCCCGGCGATTTCCACCTGGTTCATCCACGAGACGGGCGACAAGGCATCGCCCGCCTACTGGCTGATGTTCGCCGCGCTGTGCGCCCTGTGCGCGACGTTCGCGCTGTATCGCCGCGCCAGCGCCCGTCTGCAAGTTGCCTGAGGAGTCGCACTGATGAACCCCATGCTGAAAACACTGGCGGTACTGGCGATCGGTTCCCTGGCGATGGTCGCCCACGCCGAAGAGCTGAAAGTCATGACCTCCGGCGGCTTCACCGCTGCCTACAAGGTGCTGGGTGCGCAATACGCCACCCAGAGCGGCGACACCCTCGACACCATCCTCGGCCCGTCGATGGGCAAGGCGCCGGAAGCGATTCCCAACCGCCTGGCCCGTGGCGAACACGCCGACGTGGTGATCATGGTCGGCTACGCCCTGGACGAGCTGATCAAGCAAGGCAAGGTCGACAAAGCGTCCCGGGTTGAACTGGCGGACTCGCGCATCGGCCTGGTGGTCAAGGAAGGCGCGGCCAAGCCCTCGATTGCCACCGATGCCGAACTGAAGACGGTACTGACCAACGCCAAATCCGTCGCGTACTCGGACAGCGCCAGCGGCGTCTACGTCGAAAAGGAACTGTTCAAGAAGCTCGGCATGCCGTCCAAGGGCACCATGATCGAACGCATCCCGGTGGCCTCCCAGGTGGCCAAGGGTGACTACGAAGTGGGCTTGCAGCAGGTGTCCGAACTGCTGCCGATTCCAGGCGTGACCTACGTCGGAAAAATCCCTGAAGACGTGCAGTCCGTCACCCGTTTTGCCGCCGGCATTCCGGTGAACGCCGAACACCCCGAGCAGGCGAAAAAGCTTCTGCAATTCCTCGCCTCGCCCCAGGCGCAACCGGTGGTGCAATCCACCGGGCTGGATTCGGTCTCACATTGACCGGAACGGCATCTCCCGCGTCAACCGCTCCAGTTCCAGTGCCGCCGGCGTCAACGTACGCCCGCGGCGCTTGATCAACCCCACATTGCGCACCACCTCCGGCTCCACCAGCGGCACGCTCGTCAGAATCGGATGTTCGCCGCCCGGCATCGCAATCGACGGCACCATCGCCACCCCAAGCCCCGCCTCCACCAGCCCGATCATGGTCGTCACGTGATGAGTTTCGCAGATGCTTGGCTTCTTCACCCGCACGCCGCGCAGGGCCTGGTCCAGCAGGAAGCGGTTGCCTGAGGTCTTGTCCACGGTGATGTAGTCGTGCTCGTACGCCTCGGCCCACGTCACACTGGCGCGGTCCGCCAGCGGATGCTCCCGGCGACAGGCCAGTACATAACGCTCCTGCAACAGCAGCTCGAACTCCACCCCGTCTGCCAGGCTGCCGCTGAAACTCACGCCGAAATCCGCCTCGCCACTTTCCACCGCCGCACACACCTCGCCCGCACTGGCGTCCAAGACCCGCAAGCGAATCTTCGGATAGAGCTTGTGGAATTCGGAGATCACGTGGGGCATGAAGTAGTACGCGGTGGACGGCACACAGGCGATGGTGACATTGCCCATACGGGTCGAGGCGACGTTGCTGATGCCCATCAGGGCGATGTCCAGGTCATCGAGCATGCGCTCGACTTGCGGCAGGAACGCGCGGCCGACCATGGTCAGGCTGACCCGGCGCGTGGTGCGTTCGAAGAGTTTGACGTCGAGGGCGGATTCGAGCTTCTCGATACGCCGGCTGAGGGCCGGCTGGGAGATACGGATGGCTTCGGCCGCCGCACGGAAACTGCCCTTGTCTACGACGGCGCGGAAGGCTTGGAGGTCGTTGAGGTCGAAGTTGATGATCACGGGGGCAGCCATTGGTTGAGCAGATGTGGCGGGTATTATCGTATGGGGGCTGGCGGGATGCTATTGGGGCGGCCCAGATACTCGGGATCAGCCATAGCCCCTACAAAAAATATGCGGTCATACATATCAGACGAGAATTTACGTGGGCGAGAAACGGAGCTTCCGAAAAGCGTCAATACTGACAGCCTCAAATCCCGTTCTCACTCTTTAGGCCCACTATGGAAAAGTCTTTGACGATGGATCACCCCATCAGTATTTGCACGAAACAGGCAGCACGCTGGTCCGCTCAGGAGACACCAGCGACTCACACTGGTCAGTTACCGCTTGCAACACGCCCATCGTTGAGTAGGATTAAATCCTACCCAACAAAAGCGGACGCTACCATGCGCTCAACCCAGCAAATGAGCATCACCTTGCCGATTGAGATGGCCGCACTCGTCAAAGCCAAAGTGAGCAATGGCGAATATGCCAGTGAAAGTGAAGTCATACGCGACGGGCTGCGAATCTTGCTGGCACGTGACCGCGCAATGGAAAACTGGCTTCGAGATCAAGTGATTCCGGCAGCCGTCGCCCTCAAGGCCGATCCAGACAGTGCGCTGTCTGCCGCCCAGGTCCGCGAACACATGGCAGCCAAACGCCAACAGAAAGGCAACCGTAAGTCGTGACCTACACGGTAGCTTTTTCACCCAAGGCAGTAACGCAACTCGAAGAACTAGAAGACTACATCAGCCAGGCCGGCTCACCCGTCGTCGCTGCGCGCTATGTAGATGCCATTATCACTTACTGCGAAAACCTGTCCCTGTTTCCACTGCGTGGCATCAGCCGTGAAGACTTGTTACCCACTCTGCGTACCACTCACTATCGGCACACCACCATCATCGCTTTTACAGTAGATGCCGACACTGAAACGGTATCGATTCTAGGGGTGTTCTACGGCGGGCGAGGTTACGCAGCGCTCTTGCAGGACGAGGACAACGATTAACTTCAGTTCCAATCGTTCTATTCACGAATAGCTACCGGTAACTCAATCAATGGATAAAACAATAAAAAGGACTTTCTGCCCCGCACCTCTCTACCGCGCGTTTCAACCGGGATTGTGGCTTGTGGGGTCACTCTGCCTTGCGGCTTTGGGCTTCTTCGCCTGGCAAAGCTTCTACCCGGTCAGCGCCGCCAATGACTGGCATGTTCAAGTCATCCACCGCGACGTAGCAAAGGCCGCATCACTGATGCCCATGCTCGACGGCTCACTGATGGTGAGCCAGGAATTGAGCGATGGGCTTGGCAGTATCGTGCGCATCTTGCCCGACGGAAAACGCGAACTGGTGGTAGGCAATCTATCCAAGCCCGATGGGATGGTTGCCACTCAGGGCGGCTGGGTGTTCAGCCAGGAAGTGGATGGAGCGCCTGTCAGCTTCCTCAAGGACGGTGTCGTCACCGAGCTGTTCAAGGGAGACAGCGTGCAAGGGCTGTGGGACGACGGCGAGTTCCTCTACGCCATCGAAGACCGCAAGGTAGCTGCCCGGATCCTGCGCTATCGCTGGAGCGACAAGACCTTGAGCGTCGTGCGTGACCAACTCAGCGAAGGCGAGTCGATCGTTCGCTGTACCGATGGGCGCATGCTCTACACGGAAAAGAAGAAGGGTGTGGTCCGCGAATTAACCGAGGACGGTAGCGATCCAGTGGTACTGAGCCAATTGAACAAACCCACCTTCCTGATGTGCGATGAACGCGGGTTATGGATCAACGAGGATTCCACCCACCGCGCGCGTTTGTTGCTGATCGACAAGCAAGGACGTCAGCAGACGATCCTGTCTTTCCTGAAGGCGCCACAGTCGATTGTGCGTACGACGAAGGGAACGTACCTCGTGGCCGAAGGTGGCCGTGACCGTATCCTGGAACTGGTGCCATCCGTGGCACGAGTAGACCCCGTTACAGCTGAAACCGCGCCACCGCCTCATTGAGCGACACGGCCAAGCGCGCCAGCTCTTGGCTCGACCCGTTGATCTGCCCCGCTCCGGAGGATGATTGCGCAGACAGGTCACGAATGTTGACGATGTTGCGATCCACTTCCTTGGCCACTTGCGCCTGCTCCTCGGCGGCGCTGGCGATGACCAGGTTGCGCTGGTGAATCTGGTCGATGGAGTCGGTGATCTGGCTCAAGGCTCCACCGGCGCCTTCGGCCAGGATCAAGGTTTCGCTGGCCCGCTGGGTGCTCGATTGCATTGAGGTCAGTGCCTCGCTGGAGCCACTGCGCATAGCGGTGACCATCTGGTCGATTTCCAGGGTCGATTGCTGGGTGCGATGGGCCAGCGCACGCACTTCGTCGGCCACCACGGCAAAGCCACGCCCGGACTCACCGGCACGCGCCGCCTCGATGGCGGCGTTCAGGGCCAACAGGTTGGTCTGCTCGGCGATGGAGCGAATCACATCGAGCACCTTGCCGATGTCCCGCGATTGATCGGCGAGGTTTTGCACCAGGCTCGAGGTTTCACCGATGTTGGTACTCAACGCCTGAATCGCGCTGACCGTCTCGCCGACGCGCTGCTGGCCATCGCGGGCCGTTTCATTGGAGAGCCGGGTGGATTCGGAAGTGGAGACTGCATTACGTGCCACCTCATCGGCGGCCGAAGTCATCTCGTTGACCGCGGTGGCGGCTTGCTCGATTTCAGCGGTCTGCTTTTGCAGGCTGCGGCTGCTCTGGTCGGTGATGCCGTTGAGGTCGGTGGCCGATGCGGCCATCTGCCCGGCCGACTTGCGAATCAGCTGCAAGGTACTGCGCAGGCTGCCTTGCATGGTCTGCAACGCCACCAGCAGGCGCGTCACTTCGTCATCGCCGGTCACTTCAACGGTTTGCGTCAGGTCGCCTTGGGCGACGTTTTCTGCGGCGCGCACCGCGTGGCTCAGCGGACCAACGATGCTGCGCGTCAGCAACCAGGCCAGGGCCACGGTGCTCAACGCCGCCAGCAGCACGAAGCCGAAGACCATCGTGCGCGAGCGGCTGTACTGCAACTCGGCCGTCTGGCCCTGCAGGTTTATCTGGGCGTTGTAATAGTCGGCCAGGGCATTGAGCTGATTGCCGGAACCGTCGACCACGGTCTTCATGTCCACCAGCAGCAACTTGTTCAGCTCGGCGGTCTGCTGCTTGTCGGCAAGGATGAATGACTGAGTGAGACCTTGCTGATACTGACGCAGGGAGACCTGGAACTGATCATAAAGATTGCGTACCTCGGGGGTATCAATCACCGCATTCAGGTCGGCCAGTTTCTTCGTCAGATCCTGGCTGCGGGTGTCCATCTGGCTACGGTATTGCGAGAGGCTCGCGGGATTGGGATCAAGGGCCATGCGTAGGGAAATGGTGCGGATACGCAGCATGATTTCGCGAATGTCCGAGACCAGGCGCATCTTCGGCACCAGGCCACTTTCAACCTGCACGGCGCTTTCGCGGATGCTTGCCATGTTCGAGAGCGCAAAGAACCCCAACAGCGCCACGAGCAAGGCAATCAAGGCAAAACCGAGACCCGCACGGCGGGCGATGGACAGGCTGCGGAGCGACATGGCGATTGTTCTCATTATGGGCATACGACATCGTATGACAGAGTTTCGGCCAGTCAGGGCGGGACTTTAGGGGTGTCGACCAGAAGTTAAGAGATATAAATTATCGACGTAAAAGGCCCACGGGGCGGACGCGCCTTGAATGTATTTCCAAGGCAGTCCGGGGCGCTTTATTCAGCGGGTTACATCGACCACGCCTGCGCACTTGCAAAAAACGCCTGAGCATTACTGTCCAGCGTTTCCAGGTGATACCCGCCCTCCTGCACGATCACACACGGCACCCCCAATCCACGAATGCACTCCCCCAGCCGCGCAAATCCTTCCCGCGTCACCGCCACTTTGCTTTGCGGATCCAGCTCGTAGATATCGAACCCCAGCGACAACACCAGCACGTCCGCCGAGAAGTCCTTCACTGCCTTCAATGCCAGGTCCAGCTTTTGGAAAAACACCGCCTCACTCGCGCCATGCGCCATCGGCAGGTTGAGGTTGAAGCCTTCACCCGCAGCAGCGCCGCGCTCTTCAGCAAAGCCTGCAACACCCGGATAGAAGTTGGTCGGGTCGCCGTGAATCGACACGTACAGCACGTCATCACGCTCGTAGAAAATCTCCTGGATGCCTTGCCCATGGTGCATGTCGGTGTCGAGTACGGCGACGCGCTCGAAGCCCGCGCGCAACGCCTGCGCCGCAACCGCCGCGTTGTTGATATAGCAGAACCCACCGGCTGCATCAAAACGCGCGTGGTGGCCTGGCGGGCGGCACAGCGCGTAGGCCGCGGGTGCGCCGTCGAGGATGTCCCGGGCGGCAGCGACGGCGCTTTGGGCGGACCAATAGGCCGAGCGCCAGGTGAGTTCGCCAATCGGGCAACTGCCGTCGGCGAGGTAGCGCGCCGCCTGGGCAAGGATGCCGCGCAGGGCGTTGGGCTCGCGCACGAAGATGTTGGACATGACTTCGTCGCCCCAGTCTTCGGGGATTTCTTTCCAGCGCTGGTGGGCTTCCTGGAGGAAGGCCAGGTAGGCCGCACCGTGCACAGCCAGCAGTGGATCAAGGCCCTGGTCGTGGGGTTGCTGGATGTCGAAGCCCAGGTTTTGCGCGGCCAGCAGCAGATTGCGGGCGCGCTCCGGGACTTCCTGCGGGGTACGCATCTGGCCACGGGAGTAGTAGCTGCGAGGATGGTGCAAGAGTTGTTCGGGGTGGAAATAAGTACGCATGGGATTTCTCCTGATGGGCACACATCTGCGGTTGAACACCGGACCTGTAGGAGCTGGCTTGCCTGCGATTGCGGTGGCTCAGATACAAATTTGTTGCCTGAACCACCGCTATCGCAGGCAAGCCAGCTCCTACATTTTGATCGTGTTCAACCTTGCAGAAATGTTTCGTTAATTAGCCTGGCCGGCACGTTTCAACACGGCATTGAGCAATACATCGGTGCCCTGGCGAACATCCTCGGGCAGCACATCTTCGGCTTCGTTATGACTCAAGCCGCCCACACACGGGATAAAGACCATCGCCGTCGGGCAGAACCGCGCCAGGTGGATGGCGTCATGGCCAGCACCGCTGACGATGGATTGCTGGGCATAGCCCAACGCATCCACGGCGGACTGCACACAGGCGACACACTCGGCATTAAACGGTGTCGCCGGGCTGATCCAGTGCGGGCTGACGGTGACGCTCAGACCACGTTGGGCGGCGATGTCCTGCAAGCGGGTACGCACCTGTTGCTCCATGGCCTCGATGTCGGCGTCGCGGTGATGGCGCAGGTCGACGGTAAAACTCAGCAAGCCGGGAATGGTGTTGCGCGACGACTTGGCGATGCTCAATTCACCCACGGTCGTGAGGCCCTCAGGCGCAAAATCAGCCGCCAGGTTTTCCAGTGACTGGATCATCTGCGCGGCGCCGTACAAGGCGTCCTTGCGCAGTGGCATCGGCGTGGTCCCGGCGTGGGCGGCCATGCCTTCCACGCGCACGTCGAGCCAGCGAATCGCCTGCCCACCGGTGACCACGCCAATGCTCTTGGCGTTGTCTTCCAGAATAGGACCTTGCTCGATGTGCGCTTCAAAATACGCATCCACCGCGCCACCCAAGGGGCGCTCGCCGTTGTAGCCGGTGCTGCGCAACGCATCCGCCACGCTGACACCGGCGACATCCCGGGTGGCCAGCGCGTTATCCAACGCCAAGGTGCCAGTGAACACCGCCGAGCCGAGCATGGCCGGGGTAAACCGGGCGCCCTCCTCGTTGGTCCATACCGCGATTTCCAGTGGTTTGCGGGTCTTGATGCCGTGGTCGTCGAGGCTGCGGATCACTTCCAGTCCGGCCAGCACACCATAGACGCCATCAAAGCGCCCGCCTTCCGGCTGGGTGTCGAGGTGGCTGCCCATCATTACCGGGGCCGCTTCATTGTCCGTGCCGGCGCGGCGGGCGAACAGGTTGCCGATGGCGTCGACGCTCAGGGTCAGCCCGGCATCTTCACACCAGCGGCTGAACAGTGCGCGGCCGGCCTGGTCTTCGGCGCTCAACGCCAGGCGGCAACTGCCACCGCGGGCCGTGGCGCCGATTTCGGCCATGGCCATCAGGCTGGCCCACAGGCGCTCGCCATTAATCTTCAACATACACATTCTCCAATCAAACGCTTCAAGCCATTTCAAGACGGTGGGCGGTGGCGTGACGCCGGGACAACGCAAGTACGCACACCAGCGAAACCGCCGCGATCGCGCTGTAGAACACAGCCATCGGCCACCACTGGCCCTGGTATTCATGGGCCAGCCAGGTCCCGATCAATGGCGTGAGGCCACCGGCAAGCGCGCCGCACACTTGGTAGGCCAAGGAGATGGCGGTGTAGCGCACGCGGGTTTCGAACAAGCCGCTGACGAAGCCGGCGATCACCGCATAAAACGAGGCCATGCACACCACGGCCAGGGCGATGCCGAGGATGATCAATGGCGCCTGGCCGCTGCTGACAAGCACGAACATCGGATAAGGCGAGGCCATCGCAAGCACGCTCATCGCACACAGAAAGCGTGTGGCACCGACCTTCTCCGCCACCCAGGCCGCCAGCGGCTGGACACAGAACTGGATGATGGCCACGACAAACAGGCATTCCAGAATCAACGAGCGCGGCAGGTTAAGTTGCTGGGTGGTGTAGGCAATCATGAAGGTGTTGGTGAAATACACCCCGGCAATCCCCAGGGTGTTGGCACCGATGCACAGCAGCAGCGGGCGCCAGGCCGTTTTCAGCACTTCGATCACCGGGGCCTGATCCTGGGTGATGGCCCGGGCCTTTTCTGCCTTGGCTTTGTCTTCCAGGAACTCAGGCGATTCGTTGACGCCCAGGCGGATTGCCAGACCGACGATCAACAACAAGGCACTGGCCAGGAACGGCACGCGCCAGCCCCAACTGAGCAGGTCGGCCTCCGGCAAACGGGTTACCGCACTGAAGGCCAGCAACGACAGGATCAAACCCGCCGGGCTGCCCAACTGTGCAAAGGAGGCAAAGAAATTGCGACGGCCTTTGGGTGCATGTTCGCCGGCCATCAGCACCGCCCCGCCCCACTCGCCGCCAACCGCAATGCCCTGCACGATGCGCAGCAGCACCAGCAACACCGGCGCCGCGACGCCGATCTGCGCGTAGGTCGGCAACAGGCCGATACATACGGTGACCACGCCCATCATCACCAAGGTGATCACCAGGGATTTCTTGCGACCGATACGGTCACCGATATGCCCAAACACTATCCCGCCCAATGGCCGGGCGAAAAAGCCCACGGCAAAGGTGCCGAACGCGGCCATGGTGCTGAACAGTTTGTCGTCGGAAGGGAAGAACAATTGACCGAACACCAGCGCGGCGGCGGTGGCGTAAATGTAAAAGTCGTACCACTCGATCATGGTGCCGATGAAAGCGGCGGCCGCGGCACGGCGCGGCTGCGGCGAAGCGGAAGGCTTCATGGGGCTGGCTCCTTTGGTTATTTTTTTGGCAGGAGAAAGGACTGGCGCACGCGCTCTGATGGCGCTGGTTGAGGGTGATTTTTCGTCTCGGCCCTATGATTAGTCAATTTTCTATTTATTATTCCGATTATAAATCCTGCTTATTATCGAGCTGTCGACATGCCTGAAAACCGCCGCGATGTTCATCCGCTGCTCAATGACCGCCTGGACTGGAACCTGTTGCGCACCTTCAGGGTGATCGGCCAGGAGTTAAGCATCAGTCGCGCCGCCGCCCGCCTGCACCTCACCCAGCCGGCCATCAGCCAGGCGCTCAAGCGCCTGGAAGAACAGCTCGACTGCCAGTTGATCGCCCGGCGCGGCCCGCGCTTCGTGCTGACCGAAGCCGGCGAGCAGATTTTCGCGATCGCCGGCGAGATGTATGGCCAGGTCTCGCAGATGAGCAACGCCCTGCAAAAGCCTGGCGACGAGGTGCTTGGCAAAGTGCGGTTGCTGATGATCAGCCGGATCAGTTCGGACACCTTTGATGACTTCCTGGCGGACTTCCATCGCCAGCATCCCCGGGTCGACCTGGACGTTGAGGTGATGCGCAGCTCTGACATCGTCGCCGCCCTGCTGGAGAAAACCGCGACGCTGGGCCTGAGCCTCAATCGCCGGCCGCAACCACGGCTGGAGCAGCATCTGTTCCTGCGTCAGCGTTATGCATTTTTTTGCGGGCGGCATCACCCGTTGTTCGGACGCACCGGGCTGGCGGAGGGAGATTTGCAGTCGGAGAACTTCGTGAGTTTCACCAGCGACCAGATCGGCGGAATGCTCTCGCCGTTGACGATCTTTCGCGACCAGCAGGGCTTCAGCGGGCGCATCGTGGCGTCGTCCTCCAGCCTGGAGGAAGTGCGGCGCCTGGTGATTGCCGGGTTTGGCCTGGGCTGCCTGCCGATTCATGTGGTGGCCGAGGATGTGAAGCATGGGTTGCTCTGGCGCTTGCCGCCAGACGAAGGGATTACCGACGTGGATATCCACCTGCTGTGGAACCGTGAGCAGAAGATGAGCCGGGCGGAGACGGTGTTTATCGAAAGCCTGTCGGCACGGTTGGCCGCAGAATAAATGGCGTGATATGCAAGTCACTTGGCGGCCTCTTGCTAGTGTATGAGAGAGGCCGGTCGACCATCATTCGTTCACAGGTTACTCCCGCAGTCTCAAACGAAGAGGTGTTCGAATGTCCAGGATATGGTTTATCACCGGCAGTTCCCGCGGCCTTGGCCGCTCGATTACCGTCGCCGCCCTGCGCGCCGGTGATCGTGTGGTTGCCACCGCGCGCAATCCCAAGCAGTTGGATGACCTGGTGGCCGAGTACGGCGAGGCGATTTATCCGGTCGCGCTGGACGTGACCAATAACCAGCAGGTGCTGGAAGCGGTGGATGCCGCGGTGAAACATTTTGGTCGCCTGGATGTGGTGGTCAATAACGCCGGCTACGGTGATCTGGCTTCGGTGGAAGATGTGACGCTGGAGGATTTTTCCGCGCAGATCGACACCAACTTCTATGGTGTGGTGCACGTGAGCAAGGCGGTGGTGCCGGTACTGCGCGCCCAGGGCCGTGGGCATATCTTCCAGGTATCGTCGTTGGGTGGCCGCATCGGCATGGCCGGCCTGGCCGCGTATCAGAGTGCGAAATGGGCAGTCGGTGGATTTTCCACAGTACTGGCACAGGAAGTCACGCCACTGGGCATCCAGGTGACCGTGCTGGAGCCGGGCGGCATGCGCACAGACTGGTCAGGCAGTTCCATGACGATTCCGGCCATCAGTGAGCCCTACCAACAAACGGTCGGCGCCCTGGTTGAATTGCTCAACTCCCCCGGCATCCTGCCGACGGGTCCGGACCGGGTTGCCGAAATCGTGCTGGAGCTGGCACTGAACAAAGACGCCCCGCTACGCTTGCTGATCGGCAGCGATGCCGTGCAATACGCCGCCCGGGCAGCGGCAGACTTGGCCGAGTCGGATAAGAAGTGGCATGACCTCAGCGTGTCAGCCTCGGATTAATCTCACGCTTTTGAAAAAGGTGCCGCATGCCTGACGTGACCCAACCCCGTTTCAACATACCGGATGTGTTCTGGCTGGCGCTGCAGAGCGTCGGGCTGGAGCCGTCGGTGGTGTTGCGTCAGGCACGCTTGCCCATGACCCTGCATATCCGCGAGCGGCGAGACCGGCGACAGGTGACGACGCTGGAATTCTTTCGCTTGTGGGAGGCGGTGCGCACACTTAATCCTGATCCGGCTGTCGGGATATTACTGGTGACGCGGCTGGATATCACCGCGCTTCCACCCTCCAGCTTTGCCGCTTTTATCGCCCGGGATTATCGCGATGGCCTGCACCGCCTCGCCCGCTTCAAGCAATTGTGCACACCCGAGCGCCTGCAGGTTTGCGAGGATGGCCGTACCTGTACGGTGACCATCGACTGGTTGCACACGCCAGAATTACCGCCTGCGCTGCTGGTGGATGCGGCGTTTGCGACGTTTGTTGAATTGGGGCGACGGGGAGCACGGACGCAGATCACTCCCCTGCAGGTCGAACTGGTTCGCCCGGACGATGGCAGCCGTGCACTGGCCGAGTTTTTCGGTTGCTCCGTGCGTTTTGGTGCCGGGCGCAACGCGCTGATACTGGACGCCGCCGATCTGGACCGACCTTTTCCGGGGTACAACCCGCAAATGCTCGAAATGCTGAACCCGGGCCTGGTGGCAGCGCTTGCCGAGGCCTCGACACCGGCCAGCATCAGCCATCAGGTCAAGATCACCCTCAAGCGCTTCCTGGCCAGTGGCCGACCCGAGATGGTCGAGGTAGCGCGGGAGCTGGGCATGAGCGAACGCACGTTGCAACGGCGTATTACCGAGGCCGGCACCAGTTTCAGGCAACTGATGCTGGAAACCCGCCAGGAAGTGGTGCGGCATCTGCTCACCGAGCCGTCAATTGAGATAGACGAGATCGCGTGCCTGGTGGGCTATGAGGATACCAACTCGTTTTATCGTGCGTTTCGTTCCTGGGAGGGGACGACGCCGGCTCGGTGGCGGGCGTTGCAGACGCCCTTATCGTCTCCTTGAAGCTATGCCGACAAAGCCTTCTCGGCACTGCGCGCCATGATCTGCAAATCCTCGAACGGGTTTCTGCCAATCAACATGAACGCATGGGACGGGCTGGACCAAAACACCACGTTCATGCCCCGGCGCTGTTCGGTGGCCATGGCCACCGCACCTTTTTTCGCCGCCGTAATGCACAGCGCCAGCGGGCCGTGGCGCGCGTCGAGGTAGGTCAGTTGGCCGATCAGTACGCCGTCATAATCGAGGATTTGTGCGCGGCGAAATTCGGCGCCAGGCAGGTGTACTGCACCCGGGTTCAACGGCAGGCCGAGCTGGGTCCCGACCGAACTCAGTTGGGCGATGAGCGAGTCGGGATCGGCGCTGAGGTTTTCCAGGGTCTGGGGCGTATACAGCGCCATGTATTCGGCAACCGAGGCACGCCAGCCCGAACCGGGCTCAGGCCGTGGCCAGGTCATGAACAATCGATCAGCGACCACACCGGCCACCGCAAAGCTTGCTGCTACCGCGAGAAATTTGCGTCGACTCAGGGTGGGTGTTTGTGCCGGCGGCAACGCATCGAGCATCACCTGCAAACGCTCGGCAGGGGCTTGATCGAGAACCGAATCGAAGGCTGATTTGAACGGCAAGTGGCCGCGCTTGAGCAGCTCCAAGCGGGCCGTCACGGCAGGATCGATCCCCTGCAGGTTATCGATAACCTGACGCTGCTGAGGGTCTAACTCACCGTCCAGGTAAGCCACCAGCAGTTCATCCGACGGTGGTGTATTTTGAGTCATCGTCGTTCTCCGCTCGATTTATCCAACAAGCCGCTTGAGTGCGCAGTTTCAGCCAGCTTCATGCGTGCAGCGGCCAACCGGCTCATCACCGTTCCTACGGGAATATGCAGGACTTCGGCAATTTCCTTGTATGAGAGGCCTTCGACGTAGGCCAGAAAAACAGTCTCCCGCTGCGCTTCGGGTAATGCATTGACGCGCTTGATCACCTGCGCGGCCAGGACCTGGTCCTGAGCCAGGGCTTCACCATCGAACGACAACGCCTGCTCGGCGTCGACAAACCCCTGCCCTTGCCGTACTCGCTGGGCGCGCAATTCGTTAAGCCAGATCGAATGCATGATCGTCAGCAACCAGCGGTCCAGCCGCGTACCAGCCACGAACTGGCCTGCACGCTCCAACGCCCGCACGCAGGTGGCTTGCACCAGGTCATCAGCCACATGCTTTTGTCGCGACAGCACCAGCCCGTATCGCCATAAACGTGGCAACAGCTGGCTCAACTCTCGGCGCAACTCAGCGTCTGTGGTGATGGCAATCTCCCGACTGTTCGCTCACAGCTTCAAGCCTGAGGCGCGGCGGCGATGGCTTCAGCCAGGTCTTCGTACTCTTCGCAGGTGGTGCTGCACAACGCCTTGATCTTCACCAGTTGCTCCTGGGCCAGGTCCACACGGCCCTTGATGACGTAGGCCTCCCCCAGGTATTCACGGACTTGTGCGTAGTTGGGGTCCAGTGCCACGGACTTCAGGTAGTAGCTGATGCCTTCATCGGTGCGCCCCAGTTTGCGGGTGGCGTAGCCGCGGTAGTTCAGGGCCTTGGCGGTGTTCGGGTTGTGCAGGGTGTCGAGCAGTGACAGGGCTTCTTCGTAACGCCCGTCCTTGGCCAGGCGGTAGGCGTAGTCGGTGCGGTCGGCGTCCGACGTGGCCTTGCTGGTTTGCAGCACGCACTTGCCAGTCTTGGTATCCCAGACCTGGCCTTTGGGGCAGTTGGGCTTGGGCGGCGCCGATTCGTCACCGGAGGCATGGGCCTGGCCGGCCAATAGCGCGGCGGCCATACAGGCGCCGAAGAACAAAGCGGTGCGGTAACCAACGGCGTGCTCGGGACGATTCTTCATGGCATTCATGCTCCGTAACGATAGGGAAAGTACAGCAGCAAACTCAGTAGGGAAGATCGCCACGAGGGGCCGGCAGCATGCGGCGCAACGTGCTGTCGCGATGGATGTAGTGATGCCACAGCGCGGCGCAGGCATGCAGCCCGGCGAGTACGATGATCGCCCAGGCGACATTGTTGTGCAGGCCACCCAGGGTGCCTCGCAATTCGTGATCGACCACAAAAGGCGCTGGCACCGGGAACAGTCCGAAAAAGTTGAAGGGCTCGCCCTGGGCCCAGCGGAACAGGAAGCCCAGGGTCACCTGCGTCAGTAACAACAGGTATAGACAGCCGTGGGCGATTTTGGCGGCCACGTTAAGCGCAGGGTGATTGTCGGCCTTTGGGTGATTGCCGCCGAACACACGCCAGAGGATACGTGCAGCGATCAGCACCGCCATGGCGATGCCCAGGGAGATATGGACCGATTGCAGGCCCTTGCGCAGTGGCGTGCCTTTTTCCAGGTTTTCCCAGACGTGGGCGCTGGCGAACATGAAGATCACCAGGGCGGCGGTCAGCCAGTGGAAGGTGCGGGTCAGGCGGTCGTAGCGGTCGGCGGGGATGTTCATGGGCGCTTCCTGGGTGGTCTGTGTGGTGAACACCGCAGTGGAGGGAGTTATTCGGTCGTGAGTGAAAGTTTATGTGAGTACCACCGGATAAAACGCTTTTGAGGCTGGTAGGAAAACACCCAGAAACCAAATTCCTCGCCTGCCACTTCGCGTTTTATCAGACTAACGGCTTATCACCCATCGGATGAACCGCACTTGAAAAAGTCCCACCACGGGACTAGGATCTTTAATGAGAATCGTAGCTGTCAGCCACCTAAAGACCTTTTGGCTAAGACACCCGGATGCAGAGCAATCATTCCTTGCCTGGATTGATGAGGTCAAAAAAGCAGACTGGAAGACTCCAGCTGATATCAAGGCTCAGTTTCGTCACGCCAGCGTTCTCAAAAGCCGCAGGGTCGTGTTCAACATCAGAGGTAACGACTATCGGCTCGTGGTCGCCGTGGCTTATCGCTACGGCGCCCTGTATATCAAATTCGTCGGTACGCATAAGCAATACGACGTCATTGATGCCGATACTGTTGAAATGGAGTAAGCCATGAATATTCGCCCTATCCACACCGAGCAAGACTACCGGGACGCGCTGAAGGCTGTATCGCCATTGTTCGACAACGAGCCGGAACCCGGGACGCCTGAAGGCGACTATCTGGATGTGATGATTACACTCATTGAAGTGTACGAAGCGAAGCACTTCCCGGTGGATTTGCCCAACCCGGTGGATGCCATTCGTTTCAGAATGGAGCAGTCGGGGCTATCGGCGGCTGACCTGGTACCTGCTATTGGCCGACAGAATCGGGTTTATGAGGTCTTGAACGGAAAGCGGGCGCTTACGCTGCCGATGATTTGGAAGCTGCATCAGATGTTTGGAATTCCGGCAGAAAGCCTGATAAAACCGGTAAAGATTGCTTGAGACCAGAAACGAAAAAGCCCCGTAGTTTATTCAACTACGGGGCTTTTTCTATGTAATGGCGGAGAGATAGGGATTCGAACCCTAGGTACCGGTGAAGGTACAACGGATTTCGAATCCGTCCCATTCGGCCACTCTGGCATCTCTCCAACGGCGCGCATCATAACAGCCTGTTTCCTGGAAGCAAAGCGCCAAAGCGATTTTTTTCCGTGCTATCAGATGCTTGCGTCGATTACAGCGGTACGCCGAGACGGTTGGCGACTTCTTCGTAGGCTTCGATAACGTCACCGAGGCCCTGGCGGAAGCGGTCTTTATCCATCTTCTTGCGGGTGTCTTTGTCCCACAGGCGGCAGCCGTCCGGGCTGAATTCGTCGCCCAGGACGATGGAGCCGTCGTGGAACACACCGAATTCCAGTTTGAAGTCCACCAGCAGCAGGCCGGCGTCGTCGAACAGTTTGCTCAGGACGTCGTTGACCTTCAGCGACAGTTCTTTCATGCGCGCCAGTTGTTCAGCGGTGCCCCAACCGAATGCCACGACGTGGGATTCGTTGATGAACGGGTCGCCCTTGGCGTCGTCTTTCAGGAACAGTTCGAAGGTGTAAGGATTGAGTTTGAGGCCCTCTTCCACGCCCAAACGCTTCACCAGGCTGCCGGCCGCGTAGTTACGCACGACGCACTCGACCGGAATCATGTCGAGTTTTTTCACCAGGCATTCGTTGTCGCCCAGCAGTTTGTCGAATTGGGTCGGAATGCCGGCCGCTTCGAGCTTCTGCATGATGAAGGCGTTGAACTTGTTGTTCACCATGCCTTTGCGGTCGAGCTGTTCGATGCGCTTGCCGTCGAACGCCGAGGTGTCGTTGCGAAACAGCAGGATCAAGCGGTTGGCGTCGTCGGTCTTGTAAACCGATTTGGCTTTGCCGCGGTAGAGTTCTTCACGTTTTTCCATGATGGGCTCCGCTTGCTAAGTAGGTGGGCTAGGCGATGTGTCGCCAGTCGAGCCCTGAATCTTGATCGGCCAGTTGCAGCCAGTCCGGGTCGCACCCTAGGGTGTCGACAAAACATTGCCGGGCCAGCTGCGGCAGGTTGTTCTTGCTGCTCAGGTGGGCCAGGACCAGGTGTTGCAGGTCTTGCCAGCCCAACTCATACACCAGGTACGCCGCCTGGTGGTTGTTCAAATGTCCAAACTGCCCGCCGACCCGCTGCTTGAGAAAGGCCGGGTAGTGGCCACGCGCAAGCAGGTCACGGCAGTGGTTGGACTCGATCATCAATGCGTCGAGGTCCCGGTAACCGTCCAGCACCTTGGCGCAGTACGAACCCAGGTCAGTGAGCAGGCCGAAGCGCCGCTCACCGTCACTGAATACGTATTGCGTCGGTTCCTGGGCATCGTGGGCCACTTCAATCACATCGATGCTCAAGGCACCGATCTGCAATTGTTCGCCACCGGCCAGCAAACCTGCGGGTTCAATCGGTTTGCGCATCCCGCGCAAGGTGCCGCGACTCAGGTACACCGGAAGATTGTAGCGCCGAGACAGCAAACCCACGCCATGCACGTGGTCGGCATGTTCGTGGGTCACCAGAATCGCGCTCAGCTGCGCGGGGTGAACCCCCAGGCGCAGCAGGCGCCGCTCGGTTTCCCGCAGTGAGAAACCACAATCCACCAGGACGTACGTGTCGTCATGGGCTACAAGCGTGCCGTTCCCTTGGCTACCGCTGCCGAGAACGGCAAAACGCATCGGATCAGCCCAGGTTGTCCTGAATCACGCCCAACACTTTGCGTGCCACTTCTGCCGGCGCCACGGTGTTGATGTTCTTCTCGACGGTGACTTGCACGCTTTCGCCTACCTTGCTCAAACGAACCTGGTAACGCTCGGCGCGGGTCTCGATCTCTTCCTTGGTCGGCTTGCTGCCGAACAACTTGCTGAAGAAACCTGGCTCGTCGTCTTTCTTCTCGGCTTTTTCGGCCAGGTTGATGTAGTACAGGCCCAGGCTGCGGTTGATGTCTTCAACGCGCCATTCGCCGTGCTCCAGCGCGCGGCCGACACTCGACCAGGCGCGGTCCAGGTCTTCACCCAGGTTGAGCACCACGTTGCCGCTGCCGTCTTCGCTGAGGCTGACGCGGCTAGGTGTGTCAAAGCTACCGGCGGCGAGCAGGGAGACGGAACCGCCCTTCTCGGAAATACGGCTCATGCTGGCGAGCATTTCGTCGACCAGGGCAGCGTCCACGCCGGTGTTGACCGAACGTGGGGTGAAGTCGACGTTGGCGGTGCTGCCGGCAGGACGCTCGGCGCTGACTACGTAGACCTCACTGGTGTTGCGTTGCACGCCTGGCTCGATACGCACGCGGATGCGGGCTTCGCTGTCATTGGCTACGCCACCGGCCTGCAGGCGCTTGGCCATGGATGCCGACAGTTCGCTGGTGTGCTGCCACGCGGTGGTGAACTCACCGGTCTGCGGGCGTTGTTCGTCAATGCGGAAACCGTTGTCCTGGAAGAACTGCACCGCCACCGGCCAGACTTCGGCAGGTGGGCGTTGGGCCATGACCCAACGGGTGTCGCCGCTCTTCTGCAGGCTGTAGTCGCTGGCATCGGCCACGGCCGACAGCGGCTGTGGACGCGGCACTTCGTATTCACCCTTGAAGGTGTCGTCGGCCACGTTGCGCGGAATCGGCAGCAACGGGTCAAGGCGCTTGGCGACATTGACGTCCGACGGCAATTTCATCGGGGCGGTTTGTTGGGCTTCCAGGTAATCGCTACCGCGGTCGCGGAAGTAGCCTTCCGGGCCCCAGATCCAACCGCAGCCACTGGTGCTGGAGATAATCAAGGCAAGTGCGGAAAGTCCGGCCAATCGCTTCATGCGTAGTGCTTCCTCAATTAAACCAGGACGCCGGACTGGCGCAGGGCCTGTCGCAGCGGTTCGTGACAGGCTTCGCTGAGCCAGGTGAGCGGCAGACGGATACCGTCCGGCATCAGGCCCATCTCATGCAGCGCCCATTTCACGGGGATAGGGTTGGATTCGATAAACAGGGTTTTGTTGAGCGGTGCCAGTTGTTCGTGGATCGCCCGGGCCTTGACCGCATCACCGGCGATGGCCGCGGCACACAGCTCGCTCATGGCGCGCGGTGCAACGTTGGCAGTCACCGAGATGTTGCCTTTGCCGCCCAGCAGGATCAGCTCGACCGCCGTGGCGTCGTCACCGGAATACACCAGGAAGTCGCTGCTGACGCCGGCCAGGATGTCCTTGGCGCGCTGCAGGTCACCGGTGGCTTCCTTGATACCGATGATGTTCGGTACGGTGGACAGGCGGATCACGGTCTCGGCCTTCATGTCGCAGGCGGTGCGACCGGGTACGTTGTAGAGGATCTGCGGGATATCGACCGCTTCGGCAACGGCGCGGAAGTGCAGGTACAGGCCTTCCTGGGTCGGCTTGTTGTAGTACGGCGTCACCAGCAGGCAGGCATCGGCGCCGGCTTTCTTGGCGTTGCGGGTCAATTCGATCGCTTCGCGGGTCGAATTGGCGCCCGTGCCGGCGATGACAGCAATGCGCCCTGCAACGCGCTTGACCACGAACTCGATCACTTCGATGTGTTCTTCCACATCCAGTGTGGCCGATTCACCTGTGGTGCCGACCGCCACGATGGCGTTGGTGCCCTCTTGCAGGTGGAAGTCCACCAGTTTGCCCAGGCTGTCCCAGTCGAGATTACCTTGTGCATCCATGGGTGTGACCAGTGCCACCATACTGCCCGCAATCATGCAACCGCTCCTGCCGGAAAAAGAGAGCGGTAATGGTACTGGCGCCAAGATGCTTGTACAAGCGAAGTACCGCCTGAGGATGCGTTCTGGATCAACTTAGTTCGCGGCAGCGCCATCATTCTGCCAAAGCGGGGTTTGATGAAGCTGATTACGTAATGAAAACGCCACCTCCTAGCCCTTGGCGATGGTTTTCGCTACCCTTCATCCTTTGATTGATACCGCTTGCATCGTATCGACCGCTCATCGCTTTAGGAAGGCTGCATGTCCACCCCCACAGTCCGCGAACAATTCCTTGTCATCAGTGCCCTTGGCGCCAACCCCATGGAGCTGACTAACGTCCTGTGCCGCGCCAGCCATGAAAACCGCTGCGCCGTCGTGACCTCCCGCCTGACCCGCCATGGCGAGTGCAGTGCGCTGGTCCTGCAGATTTCCGGGACCTGGGATGCCCTGGCCCGCCTTGAAACCGGGTTACCGGGTTTGGCGAAGAAACATGACTTCACGGTCAACGTGGTGCGCAGCGCCGCCCTGGAAAACCGTCCACAGGCCCTGCCCTACGTGGCCTATGTCAGTTCGGCCTACCGCTCGGACATCGTCAACGAGCTGTGCCAGTTCTTTATCGACCACAACGTCGAGCTGGAAAACCTGACCTGCGACACCTATCAGGCTCCGCAGACCGGCGGCACCATGCTCAACGCCACCTTTACCGTGACCTTGCCGGCCGGCGTACAGATCAGTTGGCTGCGCGACCAATTCCTGGATTTCGCCGATGCCCTGAACCTCGACGCACTGATCGAGCCTTGGCGCCCACAGAACCCTATGTAAGGAAGTCTTCATGTCTGTAGTGATCGACCAACCGGTAGCCGACTTCGAAGCCCAGGCCACCAGCGGGCAAACCTTCAGCCTCGCCGGGCTCAAGGGCAAGCAAGTGGTGATCTACTTCTACCCGAAAGACAGCACCCCGGGCTGCACCACTGAAGGCCAGGGCTTCCGTGACCAGCATGCCGCGTTCAAGGCGGCCAACACCGAGGTGTTTGGCGTGTCCCGGGACAGCGTGAAGTCCCACGAGAACTTCAAGGCCAAGCAGGAATTCCCCTTTGAGCTGATCAGCGACAAGGACGAAGCGGTTTGCCAGCTGTTTGATGTGATCAAGCTGAAGAAGCTGTATGGCAAGGAATACCTGGGTGTTGATCGCAGCACCTTCCTGATCGACAAGAATGGCGTACTGCGCCAGGAATGGCGCGGTGTGAAAGTGCCGGGCCATGTGGATGCAGTGCTCGAAGCGGCGCAGGCGCTGAACCAGGCTTGAATCACCTGCTGGCTTTGAAATAGCTATCGCAGGCAAGCCAGCTCCCACCTGTGATCATTGTTCGACAGGACAACTCAGTCAATGTGGGAGCCGGGCTTGCCCGCGATGAGGCCTGCACCGGCACCACAAATATCAGAGTAACGGCGCCACCACCGGCTCCTGCCGAGGCCAGGCATCCAGCACCGCCTTGAACAGCGTCGCCAGGGGAATCGCAAAGAACACCCCCCAGAAGCCCCACAATCCGCCAAACAACAACACCGCACAGATGATCGCCACCGGATGCAGGTTCACCGCCTCGGAGAACAGCAGCGGCACCAGCACGTTGCCGTCCAGCACCTGGATGATGCCGTACACCGCCATCAGGTAGATGAACTGATCACTCCAGCCCCACTGGAACAGCGCGATCAACATCACCGGCACCGTCACCACCACCGCGCCAACGTATGGCACCACCACTGAAACACCCACCAGCAGCGCCAACAGGGCAGCGTAGTTAAGCCCCAGCGCGACAAAACCGATGTAAGTGACGCCACCGCAGATAAAGATCTCGATAACCTTGCCGCGGATGTAGTTGGCAATCTGCCGGTTCATTTCCTCGGCGACCCGGGTAATCAGCGCACGCTCACGGGGCAGATAGCCACGCACCCAGCGACCGATCATCTCGCGGTCCTTGAGGAAGAAAAACACCAGGATCGGCACCAGTACCAGGTAGATCATGATGTTGACCAGCAGCGGCAAGCTCGAAAGGGAAAAGGTCAGCGCCCATTGTCCGAACTTTCCGATTTCGCCGCGAGCCACTTCAATGGCCTGCAGGACCTGCTCGTCCGACACCAAATGCGGATAGCGCTCAGGCAACAGCAGCAGCAATGACTGCCACTTGGCGAGCATGCCCGGTAGCTCGTTGAACAAGGTGATCAACTGGTGCCACAGCAAAGGCACCACGATCACGATAAATACCAGCAACAGCCCCATGAACAAGGCAAACACCAGGCCCACCGCTGCCCCACCCGGCAAGCGCAGACGCTCCAGGATGGAGACCAGGCCTTGCATCAGGTACGCCAGCACCATCCCCGCCAGTACCGGCGCCAGCATGCCGCCCAAAGTGAGCACGGCCGTAAAGGCAAGAAACAGCAGGACGGCCAGCACCACGGCTTCTTCGTCGGAGAAGTAGCGCTGAATCCAGTCACGTAACACTTTGAACATCAATAAACCTCAGGCGATAAGGACAGCATATTCAAGCGATTCAGGCCTTGCGCAACCAGTAACGATAGACGCCCGCTTCGTCTTCTTCATGCAGCAGGGTGTGGCCGGCCAGCTTGGCAAACGTACGAAAGTCCCGCTGGGAGCCAGCGTCCGTGGCGATCACCTTGAGCACTGCGCCGCTGGCCAGCCGATTGAGCTCCAGCTTGGCCTTGAGCAACGGCAGCGGGCAGTTAAGGCCACTGGCATCCAGTTCGGCATCGAAGGCTACAGCGTCGGTCATGGTCTAACTCCGGGTGGGCGTCGAGGGCGCTTAGAATATCTGGTCCGAAGCTCAGTGTCCGGCTACAGTAAGCTCTTTGTCGAAAGGCTTTGTGCATGACTTTTTTGCGCCCTACCCTGCTGACGCTGGCTTGCCTGCTTGCCTCTCCAGGCTTCGCCGACGACCTGCCGTCACTTGGCGACGCCAGTTCTGCCATTGTCTCGCCAAAACAGGAATACGATCTGGGTCGGGCATGGCTGGCCTACCTGCGTGGCCAGGTCTCGCAACTCAACGACCCGCAGCTCAAGGATTACGTCGAATCCAGCGTTTATAAGCTGGTGGAAACCAGCCAGGTCAATGACCGGCGCCTGGAATTCATTCTGATCAACAGCCCGCAGTTGAACGCCTTTGCCGCACCGGGCGGTATCGTCGGGGTCAACGGCGGCCTGTTCCTCAACGCCCAGACCGAAGGCGAATATGCCTCGGTACTGGCCCACGAACTGGCTCACTTGTCCCAACGTCACTTCGCACGAGGCGTGGAAGCACAGCAGCGCATGCAGATCCCGATGATGGCTGCGCTGCTCGGCGGCATCATCGCTGCCGCCGCTGGCGCAGGCGATGCGGGCATTGCCGCGATCGCCGGCAGCCAGGCCGCCGCGATCCAGGAGCAACGGCGCTTTTCCCGGCAAAACGAGCAAGAGGCTGACCGCATCGGCATTCTCAACCTGGAGAAAGCCGGCTACGACCCACGGTCCATGCCAACCATGTTCGAGCGCTTGATGCGCCAGTACCGTTTCGATGCCAAGCCGCCTGAATTCCTGCTGACTCACCCGGTAACCGAATCGCGGATCGCCGACACCCGCAACCGTGCGGAGCAAGCCAAGCTGGGTGGCATTGAGGACAGCCTGCGCTATCAACTGATCCGTGCTCGAGTGCAACTGTATTACGAAGACACCCCGGGGCTGGCCGCCAAACGTTTCCAGGCCCAGCTGGATGAAAATCCGAAGAACGATATCGCGCGTTATGGCCTCGCCATCGCTCAGATCAAGGGCGCCCAGTTCAACCTGGCCCGGGAAAACCTCAAGCCGCTGCTGGCCAAGGCGCCCAACGACATCACCTACAACCTGGCGCAGATCGAGCTGGACATGACCAACAATCGCCTGCCGGATGCCCAGCAGCGTACGGACCGAATGTTGACGCAATATCCAGGCAACTATCCGCTGAACCAGGTTCGTGTGGATCTGCTGCTCAAGCAGAACCGCAACGCTGACGCGGAAAAAGCCCTGGAAGGATTGTTGAAGTCTCGCCCGGACGATCCGGACGTCTGGTACCAGGTTGCGGAAACCCGTGGCTTGTCGGGCAATATCATCGGCCTGCATCAGGCCCGGGCCGAGTACTTCGCGCTGGTGGGAGATTTCAAGCAGGCCATCCAGCAATTGGATTTCGCCAAGCGTCGCGCCGGCAGCAACTTCCCGCTTTCGTCACGTATCGACGCACGCCAGCGTGAACTGATCGACCAGGAACGCATGATCAAAGACATGATGGGCTAAACCTTTCAGCCACAAAAAAGCCCCGCTCTCGAACATCGAGAGCGGGGCTTTTTATTGGACTAGCGGATTACTCGGCCAGTTTGAAGGTAATGAAGCTGGCACGCCCCTGACGCAGGACGCGCATCGACACCGAACGGTTCTTCGGCAGCGCCTTGGCGATGTCGGTGAACTCTTTGGTGGAGTTGATAGCCTGGTTGTTCAGGTGGGTGATGACATCACCTGGTTGCAGGCCGATCAGGGAGGCAGGACCGTCCTGGACTTCCTTGATCACTACACCGCTCTTGAGGTCGAAGCTCTTTTTCTGCTCGTCGGTCAACTCGACTACAGCAATGCCCAGGCGATTGCTGCTGCGCTCTGCACCCGGCTTGCTGTTGCCCAGCGCATCCAGCGCCGCGCCTTCTTCCGGGATCGCACCGACGGTCAGTTCGACGTTCTGGCGCTTGCCGTCACGAATCACTTCCAGCTTGGCCTTGCTGCCGGCCTTGAGCGCGCCCACCAGGTGTGGCAAGTCCGCAGACATGACGATCGGCTGGCCGTTCATGCTCAGGATCACGTCACCGACTTGCAGGCCACCTTTGGCAGCAGGGCCATCGTCCTGGATCTGCGCGACCAGGGCACCGGCCGGCTTGTCGAGACCGAAGGATTCAGCCAGGTCCTTGTTCACTTCCTGGATCACCACGCCCAGCCAGCCGCGGCTGACTTTGCCACCGGTTTTCAGCTGGTTCGAAACGTCCATGGCCACATCGATCGGAATCGCGAACGAAACGCCCATGAAACCACCGGAGCGGGTGTAGATCTGCGAGTTGATGCCAACGACTTCACCCGCCAGGTTGAACAACGGACCGCCGGAGTTGCCCGGGTTGATCGGCACGTCGGTCTGGATGAACGGCACGTAGTTTTCGTTCGGCAGGCTGCGACCGATGGCACTGACGATACCCTGGGTCACAGTATGGTCAAAACCAAACGGCGAACCGATGGCGACGACCCATTGGCCGGCTTTCAGGTCCTGGGATTTGCCCAGTTTCAGCACCGGCAGGTCCTTGCCTTCGATTTTCAGCAGGGCCACGTCGGAACGTGGGTCGGTGCCCACCAGCTTGGCTTTCAGCTCACTGCGGTCCGCCAGGCGCACCAGGATCTCGTCGGCGTCGGCAATCACGTGGTTGTTGGTGAGGATGTAGCCGTCAGGCGAGATGATGAAGCCCGAGCCCAGGGACTGGGCCTCACGCTGGCCGCCACCACCGCCACGCGGCGTGCGCGGCTGGGGCATGCCGCGTTCGAAGAACTCCCGCAGCATCGGCGGCAGGCCTTCCAGGTCGGGCATCTGCTGGTTGGAGACCTTACGATCCGGCAGCTTCTGCGTAGTACTGATGTTCACCACGGCAGGCGACGCCTGCTCCACCAGCTGGGTGAAGTCAGGCAGCTCGGCCGCTTGCGCGGTAACGGCCTGACCCAGCACCAGCACCGTGGCGACTATGGATAGGTAAGACTTCAAACGTGGTATCGACATACAGCTCCCGTTACGACGAGCAGGGTTGAGCGACAGGGTTCAATAAACGCCGAAAAACTGCGACCGACATTTTTGTTCCGCGAACAAAACAAGGCCAGGGCCGTTAAGCCCTGACCTATAAAAAACATAGGGGATATTAGCAAGTGAAAAAAATGATCCAGACATTTCATGCTCTCGGCAGAGGCAGGCATCGACTATCTCCTGCGCAACATTGAAATATCAGGATGAACATAGGATTAACAACTCAAGGCTTGGCGGGCACGGTGCCACTGCGTAGTGACAGCGCAATTCGCTCGGCGGTGCCAATCGGAATCTCGCCGACGACGGTCACCATCACCTCGCCTTCCAGGGTATTCAACCGCCGTGAAACGGCGACTGTCGGGCCCAACTGGGTGCGGGTTTCGTTTACGGTCGCACCGTTAAGCGGCTCCAGGAATACCGAAAAACGCGCCAGACCATCGTCATACATCAGACTGCTGACGGTTACCTTGGTGTGGGAGTCTTTATGGGCACTGCTGTTGACCAGCTGAAAGCCTGGCGGCAACCAGTCGAGGCGCCAATCCTGAGGGATCTCGACCTCCGGGGCCTTGGCGTTGGTCACCGCCACCGGCGTGCATTCGCCACTGGGCTGCAAATCACGATCGTCAGGCACCGATGTATTGAGCTGGGTGAACTGGAAACGCTCCAGCAACTGGCCCTGGTCGTTAAGCAACAATGACTTCAATGGCAGCGCAGTTTCACGATCCAGATGCAGCTCAAAACCATAACGGTATTGATCGCGGGGGGTCACGGAGACGATCACCGCATTCCGACCGGCCACGCGCGATTTGCCGATGACGGCAAGATCGTAGAACGCTTTGAGTTTTTGCGGATCAAGGGTACGCGCAGAGGTATTGGGGGAGCCCCCAAGCCCGGCAACCAGCGTGCCGCTCACGCATTGGGTACGGCCATCGACGCGCAGAACTTCCTGGGCAGAACCATCGAGCTGCAAAAGCCGCTCACGGACCTGACCATTCTGGACACGATGCCAGATGTCATGGGTAGAAAAACTACCGTTACGCTCGTAGATGAAGGTGCCCTGAAAGCTTTGCTGCTGCTCCGCCCGCCCAAGACGCGTCAGCCAGTCTTGGGCTTCATCGGCATGGGCGGGGACTGCAAACCAGCCACTGAGCAAAAGCGCAAGGAGCGGTATGGCGCGCATAAAGCTCCTTGGCGGACTAGCGGTTTTCCAGGCTTGCAGCGCGAGCGTAAGGCAGAGCGCTTTCAGTGCCTTTCAAGGCCGATTCCTGTGCGTGTTGGCGCAGGTAGCCTGGAAGACGCTGATCCTGCCAGCCGGATTGCCCTTGAAGTACACCGTTGGCCATAGGCCCGGTGGTATCGGAGCTTTCCTTGTAGCCGGCCAGTACGGCTGGACCCTTGACCTGCGGGCCGGCCATGACCGGTTGCTGGGTCTGTTGGGCCAGTTCGGCACCGGCGATTTCGTCCTGGTTGTACAGGCGAACACCTGCCAATACAGCGACGGTCACCGAAGCAGCGACTGCCAGACGGCCCAGGCTACGCCAAGGACCGCGAGCAGCTTTTGCCGGAACGGCTTCATCAGCCAGTGCAGCAGAAACGGCCGCAGCAATATCCAGACGAGGGATTAGAAGATCCTTGTGCATCACCGCCCGAGCGACTTGGTAACGAGACCAGGTATCACGGGTTTCGGCATCATCAAACGCATTAAGCACTCGACGAAGTTCCAGTTCATCCGCTTCGTTATCCATCACTGCGGACAGCGATTCCTGCAGGGCATCACGACTCATGGCGGTTCCTCTCTTGGCTGTCGCCGCTGTCTCAGTTTTCCTGCAACAACGGCTGCAGGGCTTTATCGATGGCTTCCCGAGCCCGGAAGATCCGGGAGCGTACGGTACCCACCGGACATTGCATGACGCTCGCAATGTCTTCGTAACTCAGACCATCGAATTCACGTAAAGTTAACGCCGTACGCAAATCTTCTGGCAGTTGTTGAATAGTGCGATGGACGGTTCCTTCGATCTCGTCGCGCAGCAATGCACGCTCCGGCGACTCGAGATCCTTGAGGCCGTGATCACCATCATAAAATTCAGCATCTTCCGAACTAACATCACTATCCGGCGGGCGGCGACCGCGAGAAACCAGATAGTTCTTCGCCGTGTTAATGGCGATGCGATACAGCCACGTGTAAAACGCACTGTCACCGCGGAAATTACCGAGTGCACGGTACGCCTTGATAAAGGCTTCCTGTGCAACGTCCTGCGCTTCATGGGTGTCGTGCACAAACCGCACGATCAACCCGAGAATTTTGTGCTGGTATTTCAGCACTAGCAGATCAAATGCCCGCTTGTCGCCGCGTTGAACGCGCTCGACCAGCTGCTGATCCTCTTCCTGGGTTAGCATGAACACTCCTCGTTGTACTTGAAGGAGGCTTGCATAACTAATCGATCAGGCTTGCAAACATAGACTCGGACTTTTCGCAAAAGTTCTCCCCCTCCAAGCAAGTTTCCGGCGCGCACTGATTTGGCACACACGAAAAACGCAGCGCGGGCAATGCCGGCTGCGCGAATAATCTGTCGCCAGTTTCCTGACGCGCCTGACACAGACGCGGCTCAGCAAATCCAGCGTGTTCCCAGCTTTCGGGCATCCTGCTATTGAGTCGGGGCCTATGCAAAAAGTTCCCATCCCAATCGCTGTCCGTTTCATGAAAGCCGTGCAGTTCGTTGCCCGTAGTCTCACAATGCCACGAATGCCCGGCTATTGTGCCGCTCCCCCCCTCTATATACTAGTGGGCCGTGTCACCCTTTGATTCGCCGATCCAGGCGTCCTGTTTGCGCCCCCCTACGGATCGCTTTTTGCGGAATCCTTCAAATGAGCCAACAGTTTCAACACGATGTCCTGGTGATTGGCAGCGGCGCCGCGGGCTTGAGCCTTGCACTGACCCTGCCGGGCCACCTGCGCATAGCCGTACTGAGCAAGGGCGACCTCGCCAATGGCTCGACGTTCTGGGCCCAGGGCGGTGTCGCCGCGGTGCTCGATGACACCGACACGGTGCAATCCCACGTCGAAGACACCCTGAATGCCGGCGGCGGCCTGTGCAATGAAGAGGCGGTGCGCTTCACCGTCGAGCATAGCCGCGAAGCCATCCAGTGGCTGATCGACCAGGGCGTGCCCTTCACCCGCGACGAACATTCCGGCACCGACGACGGCGGCTTCGAGTTCCACCTGACCCGCGAAGGCGGCCACAGCCATCGGCGCATCATCCATGCCGCCGACGCCACCGGCGCCGCGATCTTCAAGACCCTGCTCGCCCAGGCCCGGCAACGCCCCAACATCGAACTGCTGGAACAGCGGGTCGCCGTCGACCTGATCACCGAAAAGCGCCTTGGCCTGCCGGGCGAACGCTGCCTCGGCGCCTACGTGCTCAACCGGGCCAGCGGCGAAGTCGACACCTACGGCGCGCGCTTCACCATTCTCGCCTCGGGCGGCGCAGCGAAGGTCTACCTCTATACCAGCAACCCCGACGGCGCCTGCGGTGACGGCATTGCCATGGCCTGGCGTTCGGGCTGCCGAGTGGCGAACCTGGAATTCAACCAGTTCCACCCCACTTGCCTGTATCACCCGCAGGCCAAGAGCTTCCTGATCACCGAAGCCCTGCGCGGCGAAGGCGCACACCTGAAGCTGCCCAACGGCGAACGTTTCATGCAGCGCTTCGACCCACGAGCAGAACTGGCCCCGCGGGATATCGTCGCCCGGGCCATCGACCATGAAATGAAGCGCCTGGGCATCGACTGCGTCTACCTGGACATCAGCCACAAGCCCGAAGCCTTCATCAAGACCCATTTCCCGACGGTCTACGAGCGCTGCCTGGCGTTCAACATCGACATCACCAAGGGCCCGATCCCGGTCGTCCCGGCGGCGCACTACACCTGCGGCGGCGTGATGGTCGACCAGAACGGCCGCACCGACGTGCCCGGCCTGTACGCCATCGGCGAAACCAGCTTCACCGGCCTGCACGGCGCCAACCGCATGGCCAGCAATTCGTTGCTGGAGTGTTTCGTGTACGCCCGCTCCGCCGCCGCCGACATCCTTGAACAGCTGCCGCGCATCCCGGTGCCGGCCGCCCTGCCCCGCTGGGACGCCAGCCAGGTGACCGATTCGGACGAAGACGTGATCATCGCCCACAACTGGGACGAGCTGCGGCGCTTCATGTGGGACTACGTGGGCATCGTGCGCACCAACAAGCGCCTGGCGCGGGCGCAGCACCGGGTTCGACTGTTGCTGGATGAGATCGACGAGTTCTACAGCAACTATAAAGTCAGCCGCGACCTGATCGAGCTGCGCAACCTGGCCCAGGTGGCGGAACTGATGATCCGCTCGGCCATGGAGCGCAAGGAAAGCCGGGGATTGCATTACACCCTCGACTACCCGCAAATGCTGCCCGAAGCGCGCGACACTATTCTGGTGCCAACCACCTACGGCGGCTGAACTTCAAGCGCACCCGCAGGCGCCGATGCACATCGGTAGCCTGCGAATCCCGTGGCACGCAGATCGAACGCACCCGCCAGTCACCCTGCACCCGAAAGCGCAGCACCACGATCAACGGCAACGCCAGGCTGTCGGGGCGCAGTTGCACGCTGTGCCAGCCACGCGCGGCGCTCCACAACTGCCAGCCATCCTCGTCGCGACGCAGGCCACGGATCGACGAACGGCGAGTCAGCAGGATATGACGCGGCAATACCCAACCGGCATGGGCCAGGCACAACAAGGCGCCAAAGGCTCCGAACCACCGGGACACATCGAGAAACCACAGCGCACCCAGTGCGAACGCCTGGGCGAAAAGATAAGCCGCCAGCAACTGCCCGGAGGCGTGCCAGCGGCATTCGAACGTATTACTTGGGCTGGACACGATCCAGAATCATCCGAACCATGCGCTGCAGCTCCGGGTCTTCCGATTCGGCGCGTTCCATGAACCAGCCGAACATGTCCTGATCCTCGCATTCCAGCAGCTTGCGGTAGCAGTCGCGGTCGACGTCGTTGAGGTGCGGATAGACCTCCCTGACGAACGGTACCAGCAACACGTCCAGTTCAAGCATGCCGCGGCGGCTGTGCCAGTAGAGGCGATTGAGTTCTACATCTTCGACCATGGAGCGCTCCTCAAATAGAGCGCAAGTATACAGGCCGAAGCTGCCTGGAACAGTCGGCTTTGGTCGGCCATACGGAAACTATCCATTTGCCGGGCGCCCCTCTATGATGCACTCATGACTTTTTAACCTGCGATGACCCATGGCTGACTCTGCTTTTTTCTGCCCCCTGTCCCACGAAGGCGTTCTCGCCGTCCGCGGTTCCGACGCTGCCAAGTTCCTCCAGGGACAACTGACCTGCAACCTCAACTACCTGAGTGACACCCAGGCCAGCCTGGGCGCGCGCTGCACCCAGAAAGGGCGCATGCAGTCGAGCTTCCGCATCCTGCTGCAAGGCGATGGCGTGTTGCTGGCCATGGCCACCGAACTGCTGGAGCCACAACTGGCGGACCTGAAAAAGTACGCCGTGTTCTCCAAATCCAAACTCACCGACGAAAGCGCTGCCTGGGCGCGTTTCGGTGTGTCGGATGCCGATCAGGTACTGGCCGGCCTCGGCCTCCAACTACCCGCCGAGACCGACAGCGTGGTGCGCAGCGACGACTTGATCGCCATCCGCGTATCGCCGGGCCGCGCCGAACTCTGGGCCCCCGCCGCCCAAGCTCAAACCCTGCACAGCCAACTCGCCGCACAATTGAACGAAGGTGAACTGAACCAATGGCTGCTGGGCCAGATCCGTGCCGGTATCGGCCAGGTCATGCCCCAGACCCGCGAACTGTTCATCCCGCAGATGCTCAACCTGCAAGCCGTCGGCGGCGTCAGCTTCAAGAAAGGCTGCTACACCGGCCAGGAAATCGTCGCGCGCATGCAGTATTTGGGCAAACTCAAGCGTCGCCTGTATCGCCTGCGCCTGAACGCCGGCGAGCTGCCTGAGCCCGGCACCCCACTGTTTTCCCCGAATCACAACAGCGCCATCGGCGAGGTGGTGCTTGCCGCCCGTGCCGATCAGGCGATTGAACTTCTAGCGGTGCTGCAAGCCGAAGCAGCAGAGAGTGGCGATGTGCATGTAGGCACGCTGGAAGGCCCGGGCCTTCAGTTGCTCGACCTGCCCTACCAGCTGGACCGTGATCGCGAGATCCAGCGCTGATCGTCGTACCTTTTTGCTACACCCTAGAGATCTTGAATGAACAAGCTGGCGGAAAAAGTCCAACAGGCGTTGGTTGTGGCCATCGATAACGATGACCTGGTTCTGCCAACGCTGCCGGAAGTGGCCCTGAACATTCGTCAGGCCGCCGAAGACCCGGACATCAGCATCAGCCATCTGAGCAAAGTGATCGGCCGCGACACCGCCTTGTCGGCGCGGCTGATCAAAGTGGTCAACAGCCCGCTGTTGCGCGCGACCCAGGAAGTCACCGACCTGCACACCGCCATCACCCGCCTGGGCACCAATTACAGCAGCAACCTGGCGATCGGCCTGGTGATGGAACAGATCTTCCACGCCCGTTCCGAAGTGGTCGAACAGAAGATGCGCGATGTCTGGCGGCGCAGTCTGGAAGTGGCCGGCGTGAGCTATGCGCTGTGCCGCAACCACAGCCAGTTGAAGCCTGACCAGGCGGCGCTGGGTGGTCTGGTGCACCAGATTGGCGTGCTACCGATCCTGACCTACGCCGAAGATCACTATGAACTGCTGTCCGATCCGGTCAGCCTCAATCACGTGATTGAAAGCATCCACCCGTTGTTGGGGGACAAGCTGCTGCGGCGCTGGGACTTCCCGGAAATGCTGGTGAACCTGCCGGCGCAGTACATGAACCTTGAGCGCGACTCCGAGCGCCTGGACTATATCGACCTGGTGCAGGTCGCCGTGTTGTATTGCCACCGCGGCACTGACCACCCGCTGGCCAGTGTGCCGATATCGACGGTACCTGCGATCAAGAAACTGCGACTCGACCCCTACAGCGACACCTTGCGCGCCGAGCTGGATGAAGCACGGTCGATGTTCTACTGATTACCCCGCGATAAAACTGACCCGCACTTTCAAACCCGCCAACTCTCCGTCATGCAAGCTGATCTGCGCCAGATGTGCCCGGCAGATCTCGCCAACAATCGCCAAACCCAAGCCCGCCCCCAAGCCCTGCTGGCTGCGCCGATAGAAGCGCTCGAACACTCGGTCCCGCTCATCCAGCGGGATGCCCGGGCCGTCATCTTCCACCTCAAGTACCGCCGGCGCCGTGACCCGCAAGATCACGTTGCCGCCCGGGGGCGTGTGGGCCAGGGCGTTGTCCACCAGGTTGCTCAACAACTCGTTCAACAAGGTGGGCTCGCCCCGCAGCCACACCGGTTCATCCGCCTCCAGCGCCAGGGCCACGCCACGCGCATGGGCCAGCGGCGCCATGGCCATGCCCAGCTCGCGAGCCAACTGGCTCAGGTCCAGCAACTGGGCCCCGCCTTCGGCAATCGCCCGGGCGCCGTTTTCGATGCGCGCCAGCGAGAGCAATTGATTGGCCAGGTGAGTCAGGCGATCAGTGCCCTGGGCTGCGGTTTCCAGGGTGGTGCGCCAGGTAGCCGGATCTTCGGCACGCAGGCCAAGCTCCAAGCGTGCCTTGAGCGCTGCCAACGGAGTGCGCAGCTCATGGGCGGCATCGGCAATAAACTGTGCCTGGCGCTCGAACTGCCCGCGCAGGCGTTCGGTGAAATGGTTGAGCGCATGTACCAGCGGGCCCAATTCATGCTGCACCTCCACCAGCGGCAATGGCCGCAGGTCATCGGGCTGACGCTCTTCCACGGCCGTGCGCAAGCGCTCCAACGGCCGCAGCGCCGCACTCACGGCAAAGAACACCAACAACAATGCACCGATGGCCAGCATCCCCAGGCGCAGCAAGGTATCGGCCATCAGGCTGCGCGCCATCGCCACCCGCGCCTCGTCGGTTTCGGCCACGCGGATTTCCGCCATGCCGTTCATGTTCGGCTCGGAGACTGCCTTGAGCAGGCTGACCACTCTCACGTTCTGGCCCTGATACCTGGCGTTATAAAAGCGCGCCAGCGCCGGATAGTCATCGGTGCGTGGAGTGCCCGGCGGCGGGCCCGGCAGGTTTTCGTAGCCGGAAATCAACTTCTGGTGAATATCGTTGACCTGGTAGTAGATCCGCCCGGCGCTGTCGTAGGCGAACGTATCCAGGGCGACGTAGGGCACATCGGCACTCAAGGTACCGTCGCGGTGGGACAGGCCGGCCGCAATGGTCCGCGCCGAGGCCAACAGCGTTCGGTCGTAAGCCGTGTCCGCCGCCTCGCGCCCATTCCAGTAAGCGCTCAAGCCGCTGGCAATCATCAACACCACCAGCAACAGCGCCAGGTTCCACAGCAGGCGCCAGCGCAGGCTGCTGGGCTTATGCATCGCGGGCTTCCAGCAGGTACCCCAGGCCACGGAAGGTGACGATGGCTACAGGCTGGCCATCGAGTTTCTTGCGCAGGCGGTGCACGTAGATTTCGATGGCATCGGGGCTGGCCTCTTCATCCAGGCCAAACACCTGGGAGGCCAGTTGCTCCTTGCTCATCACCCGGCCAGGACGCGCGATCAGCGCCTCAAGCACCGCCTGCTCGCGGGAGGTCAACGTCAGCAATTCGCCGCCCAGGGTGAAGCGCCGCGTGTCCAGGTCGTAAATCAGCACACCACACGCCTGTTGCCGCTCACCGCCCAGCACGCTACGGCGCAGCAGCGCCTTGACCCGGGCTTCCAGCTCCGTCAGTTCGAACGGCTTGGCCAGGTAGTCATCCGCGCCCAGGTTGAGGCCATGCACGCGGTCCTTCACATCGCTGCGTGCGGTCAACATCAACACCGGCAGATTTTTCCCACGGGCCCGCAGGCGCGCCAATACTTCAAAACCGTCCATGCGCGGCAGGCCCACATCGAGAATCGCCACCGCGTATTCCTCGCTGCTCAAGGCCAGGTCCGCCGCCACTCCGTCGTGCAACACGTCGACGGTCAAACCCGTGCTCTTGAGCGCCTGGGCGACACTTTCGGCTAGCTGCAAATGGTCTTCGACCAGAAGGACACGCATGGGTTTTTACCTCGTTCGGGGGTGGTCGGCGCCACGCTTTGCCGGGGAGTTTACAGGCGCGGCCTGCGCTGTGAAGCCCGAAAACATTGAAAGGCGACTGAAAGGTTAGTGAAAGCTTCGCCCTTTAGCATCCAGCCACGGTGGGTTTCGCCTGCCGAGCTATTTCACCCATAGCGCCCGAAAAACGCCTCGAAGCGTTTTCGCCAAAATAAGAACAATAACGGAGTACACCCACGATGCTGCGCACACAGCCGCCTGCTCGTTCTTCTCGTATCACCCAGACCGCCCTTGCCAGTGCCGCCGCCCTCGCCGGCTTTTCGCCCGCAGGCCAGGCCGCCTTTTTCGAGGACAGCACCGCCACCCTCGAAACCCGCAACATGTACTTCAACCGCGACTTTCGCGACGGCACCAGCGCACAACAATCCAAGCGCGACGAGTGGGCCCAGGGCTTCATGCTCAACCTGCAGTCGGGCTATACCGACGGTACCGTCGGCTTCGGCGTGGATGCGCTGGGCATGCTCGGGGTCAAGCTCGACTCCAGCCCCGACCGCACCGGCACCGGGCTGTTGCCGACCCACGACGACGGCCGCGCCGCCAACGAATATTCCAAACTCGGCCTGACCGGCAAAGTGAAGATCTCCGCCACCGAGCTGAAGATCGGCGCGCTGATCCCCGAATTGCCGATCCTCAAGCCCAACGACGGGCGCATCCTGCCGCAGACGTTTGACGGCGGCCTGCTCAGTTCCAGGGAATTCAAGAACCTGGTGTTCACCGGCGGCCGCCTGAACAAGGCCAAGGACCGCGACGACACCAACTACGAAGACATCGGCCTCAACAACAAGAACAGCCGCTTCCTCAGCGGCGCCACCGGCAAGCATTTCGACTTCGGCGGCGTGGACTACAAGTTCGCCGACAAGATCACCGGCAGCTACCACTTCGCCCAACTCGACGACGTGTACCGCCAGCATTTCCTCGGCCTCGTGGCCTCGCGCCCGATGGGCCCCGGCACCTTCGGCGCCGACCTGCGCCTGGCCGTCAGTGACGACACCGGCGCGGCGCGCGGCGGCAAGATCGACAACACCTCCCTCAACGGCCTCTTCAGCTATGCCCTCAATGGCCATAAGCTCAGCGCCGGTTACCAGCACATGTCCGGCGACAGCGCCTTTCCCTACGTGGACGGTAGCGATCCTTACCTTGTCAACTTCGTGCAGATCAACGACTTTGCCGGCGCCGAAGAACGCTCCTGGCAGGCTCGCTACGACTACGACTTCGCCAAGCTGGGGATTCCCGGCCTGAGTTTCATGAGCCGTTACCTGTCGGGTGACAACATCAAGCTCAAGAACGGCGAGACCGGCAAGGAGTGGGAACGCAACAGTGAGATCCGCTACGTGGTGCAAAGCGGCACGTTCAAGGACGTGGCCGTGCGTCTGCGCAATGCCACCTACCGTTCCAACTATTCGGCCCGTGATGCGGATGAAGTGCGCCTGCTGGTGAGCTACAGCGTCGCACTCTGGTAACAGCAACCTCATAACAACAATGATGGAGATGAACATGACCCTTTCACTGCGTAAATTTGCCCTGACGGCCAGCTGCATGCTGTTCGCCAGCCAACTGCTGGCCGCCGAGCCCAAGCGCCCGGAGTGCATCGCCCCGGCGTCCCCTGGCGGTGGTTTCGACCTGACCTGCAAACTGGCGCAGAGCGCGCTGGTCAACGAGAAACTGTTGAGCAAGCCGATGCGCGTGACCTACATGCCCGGCGGCGTGGGCGCGGTGGCCTACAACGCCGTCGTGGCGCAGCGTCCGGCCGACGCCGGCACGCTGGTGGCGTGGTCCAGCGGCTCGCTGTTGAACCTGGCCCAGGGCAAATTTGGCCGCTTCGATGAAAGCGCCGTGCGCTGGCTCGCGGCCGTCGGCACCAGCTACGGTGCCATCGCGGTGAAAAACGATTCGCCCTACAAAAACCTCGACGATCTGGTCAAGGCCCTGAAGAAAGATCCGGGCAGCGTGGTCATCGGTTCCGGCGGCACCGTCGGCAGCCAGGACTGGATGCAAACCGCCCTGATCGCCAAGGCCGCCGGCATCAACCCGCGTGACCTGCGCTACGTGGCACTGGAAGGCGGCGGCGAGATCGCCACCGCCCTGCTAGGCGGCCATATCCAGGTAGGCAGTACCGACATCTCCGACTCCATGCCGCACATCCTCAGTGGTGACATGCGCCTGCTGGCGGTGTTCTCCGACGAACGCCTGGACGAGCCGGAAATGAAGAACATCCCGACCGCCAAGGAACAAGGCTACGACATCGTCTGGCCGGTGGTGCGTGGCTTCTACCTCGGGCCAAAAGTCAGCGACGAAGACTATGCCTGGTGGAAAGACGCCTTCGACAAACTGCTGGCTTCCGAAGAGTTCGCCAAGCTGCGTGACCAGCGCGAGCTGTTCCCGTTCGCCATGACCGGCCCGGAGCTGGACACCTACGTGAAGAAACAGGTGGCTGACTACAAAGTGCTGGCCAAAGAGTTCGGCCTGATCCAGTAATCGCCCCTCTGTGGGAGCGGGCTTGCTCGCGAAAAACTTCAACGATGACGCGTGCTGCCTGTATAAACGCGACGTCCTGGCGTTCTTCGTGAGCAAGCTCGCGCCTACAAGAGTCTCCAAGGAGTTTCCCATGCTCTTACAACGCATTTTCGCCTCAGTGATGTTGCTGGTCTGTGCCGGCCTCGCACTGATGGCCTGGCCATATCAGGCGTCGTTTTCCTACGAGCCGGTAGGGCCTCGGGCCTACCCGCTGCTGATGCTCGGGCTGATGGGCCTGGGCCTGATCTACATGCTGTTTCGTCCACAGCCCACCAAGCACACAGAAGAAGAGCCCGCGCTGGACCGCCAGACCCTGATCAAGATCGGCATCTGCGTCGGGTTGCTGCTGGTGTTTGCCGGCACCTTCGAACCCTTGGGTTTCATCCTCAGCAGCATGCTGATCGGCATTCCGATGGCGCGCCTGTATGGCGGCCGCTGGATGCCCAGCGTGGTGATCGTGACCTTGATGAGCATCGGTCTTTACCTGCTGTTCGACAAGGCCATGGATGTACCGCTGCCGCTCGGCCTGCTTGAAGTTCTGGAGAACTGATATGGATACGTTCAGCTATTTGGGCCAGGGCTTCGGCGTTGCACTGACCCCTTACAACCTGATCACCGCACTGTGCGGCACCTTGATCGGCACCGTGGTCGGCCTGTTGCCGGGCCTTGGGCCGATCAACGGCGTAGCGCTGTTGATCCCCATCGCATTTGCCCTGGGGCTGCCGCCTGAGTCGGCCTTGATCCTGTTGGCGGCCGTGTACCTGGGCTGCGAATACGGCGGGCGCATCAGCTCGATCCTGTTGAACATCCCGGGTGAAGCTTCCACCGTGATGACCACCCTCGACGGCTACCCGATGGCTCGCAAAGGCCTGGCGGGCGTGGCGTTGTCGCTGTCGGCGTGGAGTTCGTTCATCGGTGCGTTTATCGCCACCTGCGGCATGGTGCTGTTCGCCCCGCTGCTGGCCAAATGGGCGATTGCCTTCGGCCCGGCGGAATATTTCGTACTGATGGTGTTTGCCATCGTCTGCTTGGGCGGCATGGCCGGTGACAAGCCGCTGAAGACCTTTGTCGCGGCCTTGATCGGCCTGTTTCTGTCAGCAGTGGGTATCGATGCCAACAGCGGCGTTTACCGATTCACCGGCGATAACATCCACCTGACCGACGGCATCCAGTTCGTGGTGCTTGTATTGGGCCTGTTCTCCATCAGCGAGATCCTGTTGCTGCTGGAAAAAACCCACCGTGGCCAGGAAGCCGTGAAAGCCACCGGACGCATGATGTTCAACCTGAAGGAAGCTTCTGCGGTATTCGTCGTGAATATTCGCTGCGGCCTGCTGGGTTTCATCATGGGTGTCTTGCCGGGCGCGGGTGCCACACTGGCCTCGGCCGTGGCCTACATGACCGAAAAACGCCTGGCCGGTGCCAGCGGTAAATTCGGCCAGGGCGACATGCGCGGCCTGGCGGCTCCGGAAACCGCGATCGGCGCTTCCGCCTGCGGCGCCCTGGTGCCGATGCTGACCCTCGGCGTACCCGGCTCGGGCACCACGGCGGTGATGATCGGCGCCCTGTCGCTGTACAACATCACCCCCGGCCCGCTGCTGTTCCAACAGCAACCGGACATCGTCTGGGGCCTGATCGCCTCGTTGTTTATCGCCAACATCATGCTGGTGATCCTCAACATCCCGATGATCCGCATCTTCACCCGCATCCTTGCCGTGCCGAACTGGGCACTGGTGCCGGTGATCGCCATCATCACTGCGATCGGTGTGTACGCGGTTCACGCCACCACCTTCGACCTGTTCCTGATGGTCGGCATCGGCATCTTCGGCTACATCCTGCGCAAGCTGGATTTCCCGCTCTCGCCGGTGCTGCTGGGCTTTATCCTCGGCGGGTTGATGGAGCAGAACCTGCGTCGTGCGCTGTCGATTTCCAACGGCGAATTGCAGATCCTCTGGTCGAGCCCGATCACCTTCGGCGTGTGGGTACTGACGGCCTTGATGCTGTTGTTCCCGCTCCTGCGCATCTGGCGCAAGCGTTCCCTGCAGCGTCGTGCCGTGGCCGATGTCTGAGGCCACGTTCAGAAACTGGTGGGCAACACCGCTGGTCGGTCTGCTGGGCGGGTATCTCGCCAGCCAGATCGGCTGGCCACTGCCGTACATGGTCGGCTCGTTGCTGGCGATCATCCTGGTGCGCTGCCTGACACCCTGGCAGCTCGCGGAAATTCCCGGCGGCCGCAAATGCGGCCAATGGGTGGTGGGCATCGGCATCGGCCTGCACTTCACCCCGGTGGTGATCGAGCAGGTGATGAGCCACTTCGGCCTGATCTTCTTCGGCGCGCTGGTCACCAGCCTCTCCAGCATCGTGGGTGTGTGGTTGATGCGCCGCAGCGGTGAAGACCGTGCCACAGCGTTTTTCTCGAGCATGCCGGGTGGGTCGGGGGAGATGGTCAACCTCGGCGCACGCAACGGCGCAGTGCTCAGCCGCGTCGCGGCGGGCCAGAGTTTGCGGGTATTGGTGGTGGTGCTCTGTGTGCCGGCGGCGTTCAAGTATTTGCTGGGGGAAGGTGCCCCGCAGTTTCATCCGGCGACGGTGGATTGGACCTGGCTGGCGCTGCTGTTTCCCGTCGGCGCCCTGGTGGCCTGGGGCTGGCAACGCTTGCGTCAGCCAAACCCCTGGCTGTTCGGGCCGCTGCTGGTCAGTGCCGCCGCCAGCATTACCTGGGACTTGCACATCGGGCTGCCCGACGGCGGCAGCCAGATCGGCCAGTGGCTGATCGGCAGCGGCCTGGGTTGCCACTTCAACCGGCAGTTCTTCCGGCGCGCGCCGTTGTTCATGGGACGTACGTTGATCGGAACGGCGTTGACCATGTTGATTGCGACGCTGGCGGCTGTGGGCTTGAGCGCACTCACACATCTGGACCTGCGTTCGCTGACACTGGGCATGATGCCAGGCGGAATTGCGGAAATGAGCCTGACGGCGGAAACCCTGCAACTGTCGGTGCCGTTGGTGACGGCGATGCAGGTGATGCGTTTGTTGTTTGTGCTGTTTCTGGCGGAGCCATTGTTTCGGCACTGGAACCGGCAGCCAGACAAAATCTGAAGCCCAAGAGACGTTCAATTGTGGGAGCTGTCGAGCTTTAGCGAGACAGCTCCTACATTGGAGCTATGTCAAACCGGCGGCAATCGCCACTCGATCGGCGTCTCGCCATTCTGCTCAAGAAACTTGTTGGTGCGGCTGAAATGCCCGCAGCCAATAAACCCTCTATAGGCCGACAACGGCGACGGATGCACCGACGTCAGCACCAGGTGCTTGGTGGCGTCGATCAGCTTCTGCTTGCCCTGCGCATGGGCGCCCCACAGCAAGAACACCAGGTGCGGCTGATGCTCGCTCACCACTTCAATAATCCGATCGGTAAAGAACTGCCAGCCCTTGCCCGCATGGGCGTTGGCATTCGCGCGCTCCACGGTCATGGTGGTGTTGATCATCAGCACGCCCTGGTCGGCCCAGCTTTGCAGGTAGCCGTGGTTGGGAATGTCGATGTTCAGGTCACGCTTGAGTTCTTTGTAGATATTGACCAGCGACGGCGGTGCCGGCACGCCCGGTTGCACCGAGAAGCACAAGCCGTGGGCCTGGCCCGGGCCGTGATACGGGTCCTGGCCGAGGATCACCACCTTGACCTTGTCCAGGGGCGTTGAGTTGAGTGCGTTGAAGATCATCGGGCCGGGTGGGTAGATCTCCTTGCCTGCCGCGTGCTCCTGGCGCAGGAATTCCCGCAACTGGGCCATGTACGGCTGGTCGAACTCGTCACGCAGGGCGTGTTTCCAGCTGGGTTCGAGTTTGATACGGTCGTCGGTGGTCATGGTTACGCTGTCTAGTCAAAAGAATGAGGCGAACCCTAGGAAAGCCGACCTTGCTTGTCAATTGATCTGACGCAGATACCGCACTTTCCTGCGAAGCGATCATACTGAACCTTCACTTTATCGATTGAGGTCATGATGAACCTGCACTTCGAAGAGCTGATTGGCACCGGCGGCGCCCGCGTTGGCATCGCCAGCCTGGACGCGGAAAAATCCCTCAATGCCTTGTCGTTGCCGATGATCCTGGCCCTGAGCGAACGCCTGGACGCTTGGGCCAAAGACCCGCAAATCGTCTGCGTGCTGCTGCGCGGCAATGGCCCCAAGGCTTTTTGCGCCGGTGGCGAAGTCCGCAGCCTGGCCCAGGCCTGCCGTGAACATCCCGGCGAAGTACCGGCGCTGGCCGCGCAATTTTTCGCCGCGGAGTACCGCCTCGACTACCGCCTGCACACCTATCCCAAACCGCTGATCTGCTGGGGCCACGGCTATGTGCTGGGCGGTGGCATGGGCTTGCTGCAAAGCGCCGCCGTGCGCATCGTCACTCCGAGCAGCCGCCTGGCCATGCCGGAAATCAGCATCGGCCTGTACCCGGACGTGGGCGCCAGTTGGTTCCTGTCTCGCCTGCCCGGCAAGTTGGGGTTGTTCCTCGGCCTGACCGGCGCCCATATGAATGGCCGCGACGCCCTGGACCTGGGCCTGGCTGACCGTTTCCTGCTGGATGAACAACAAGACGAACTGCTTGAAGGCCTGCTGCAACTGAACTGGCAGGAACAGACCGACATGCAGCTCAACAGCCTGCTCAAGGCCCTGGCCCAGGAAGCCACCGGCCAGTTGCCCGAAGCCCAATGGCTGCCGCGCCGTGGGCAGATCGACGAGTGGCTGGACGTGGGGGATGTGCGCTGTGCGTGGCGAGCCTTGAGCCAGTTACGCGATCACACCGACCCGCTGCTCCGCCGCGCAGGCAAGACCCTGAACGAAGGCTGCCCGCTGACCGCGCACCTGGTGTGGGAACAGATCCAGCGAGCGCGGCACCTGTCCCTGGCCCAGGTGTTCCAGATGGAATACACCTTGAGCCTGAACTGCTGCCGTCACCCGGAATTCAGCGAAGGTGTGCGGGCGCGGTTGATCGACAAGGACCAGCAGCCACACTGGCACTGGCCGGACATCAACTTGATCCCCGAGGCCGTGGTGCAGGCGCACTTCCACAAGGTCTGGGAAGGGCGGCATCCGCTGGCGGACCTGTCTGACTATTGAGCGCCCGTCGGCGCTTTTTTGCCCTCGAACGTGAAGGCACAATTATCGGGTTGGTGGTCGTCGCACTGGAAAATCTGTTGCCCGAAAGCATCGGTGCCCGGTACCCAATGCGTGGTATCTGCCAGCGACATCGCCCCCCCGGCTTGAGCCGTGCCGTACCTCAGGGTGACTGTCTTACCCCTCAGGGTTTTATAAATGCACTTTTCCAGATAGCCATGCTTGCGCTCGTCCTGCTCGCTAGGAGTAAAAAGCGCGCCGACAAAGGTTTCCACGAATTCCCCGCCGCTCATTGCCTGGCTTACCCATGGCGAGTCGCTGTCAGTTCCCTGAAAGTGACCGTCAACGTAGCGTACAGCGCTCGGGTAAGGACAGGATTGCGCTGCTGCCAACGTACTGACGCCAAGAAAAGCAAAAAATAACAGGTAGAGCTGGCTGACGTTCATGTCATGGGTTCCATCAGTCGATGCTGAAAGCGATACGCCAAACAGGCGACTGCTCCCAATTAACTACAGGCGTAACCCACAGGATAGCTGTCAAATATGACAGTGCCGACCAACGGTAAACAAAAACGGCGCCTGAGCGCCGTTTTTCCAATTATTCCTATCAGCGATGACCGCCGCCACGGCCTCCACCCTGACCACCACCCTGACCACCACCCTGGCCATGTCCGCCACCATTACCCCAGTGACTGTTGCCCCAACCCTGGTTTGGGTAAGGCCGATAACCCGCGCGCGGCCCCGCAGGATAATAGCGCGGCGCCGGCTGGTAATAACGCGGCGACGGGTAATAACGCTGCGGTGGCGGGTAGTAACCCTGGCGGTAATGGTAATACGGGCCGCCGCCGTAGTAATACGCCGGCGCGGGCGCCGTGTAGACCTCGGAACCGTAGTAGGCCTGGCCGCCACCGTAATAAGGCGCGCACGCAGAAAGGGTCAAGCCGAGCAAAGCGATGAGAAGCAGTCGACGATACATGGCGGCCTCCTGGACCGCGGAAGAGCACACCCAGCGACGCTGGGGGGCGGCAAACAGCTTTCACTGCCTGACGAAATATCTGACATCAAAAACGGAATCTGGTGCGATTTAGACATAGATTGATACATCTGCCGGTCGCCTCATTGCAGTGCAACCCCGCACCACCACGACGCATATTCACCGCACGTTTCGCCCTCCTCCTCGCGCCAACCCGCGCCATTACTGCACCCGTGCCACTTGGCACGACTCTCGCTTTACCTCTCCCGTGCAGGAGTCATCACAGGTTCGCGGCACCACAATTTGCAATGGCTGACTAGGGTTCCGGCTCGCTAAGGCGAGTGGCTGGTCCGAGAGTCGGCGACCTCCAGTTGAGGTTACACGGCGGGATAAAAGCCCGGGAGACAAGCCACCGTTCACGGTGCCGCGTTGCTCCTGCTCGCCCTTGATCAACTGGAGAAGCATCCATGCCCTCGATACGTTTACCCGCCCTGCTCGCCGCCGCCTTCGCCGCCGTGGTGAGTTTTTCCGCCCAAGCCGCCCCCAAAGACCATTTCAGCGTGTGCTGGACGATCTATGCCGGCTGGATGCCGTGGGAATACGCCGGCAGCCAAGGCATCCTCGACAAGTGGGCCAAGAAGTACGGCATCAAAATCGACATGGTGCAGCTCAATGACTACGTCGAATCCATCAACCAGTACACCGCCGGCCAGTTCGACGGCTGCACCATGACCAACATGGACGCCCTGACCATTCCCGCCGCCGGCGGCGTGGACAGCACCGCGCTGGTGGTCAGCGACTTCTCCAATGGCAACGATGGCGTGGTCATCAAAGGTGAAGGCAAGACCGTCGCCGACCTCAAGGGCATGAACGTCAACCTGGTGGAACTCTCCGTGTCCCACTACCTGCTGGCCCGCGCCCTGGAGTCGGCCAACCTCAGCGAAAAAGACCTGAAAGTGGTCAACACCTCCGACGCCGACATCGCCGCCGCCTTCAACACCGACCAGGTCAAGGCCGTCACCACCTGGAACCCGATGCTCTCGGAGATCAAGGCCAAGCCCGGTGTCACCGAAGTGTTCGACTCCAGCAAAGTGCCCGGCGAAATCATGGACATGATGGTGGTCAACACCCAGACCCTCAAGGACAACCCCAAGCTGGGCAAAGCGTTGACCGGCGCCTGGTTTGAAGTGGTGGCGCTGATGAACGCGAAAAACGCCGCCAGCACCGACGCCCTGGAACACATGGCCAAGGCCTCCGGCACCGACCTCAAGGGCTTCCAGTCGCAACTGGACACCACCAAGCTGTTCGCCACGCCCAAGGAAGCCCTGGCCTTTGCCACCAGCGCGCAGTTGCCCGCCACCATGGACAAAGTCGCCGAGTTCTCGTTTAAACACGGCCTGCTGGGTGAAGGTGCCAAGGACACCAACGCCGTGGGCATGAGCTTCGCCAATGGCGTGACCCGCGGTGACACCGCCAACCTCAAGCTGCATTTCGACCCCAGCTACGTACAGATGGCCGCCGACGGCACGCTGTAAGAGGACGCGGCCATGCGCCTGATCAACCGTCACCCGGAACGCTCCAGTCGCCTGCTGTTGGTGCTGCTGCCCTTCGCCCTGCTGCTGTTCGCCTACTTCGTGGGCTCGGCCGAGCGCCTGGCAGACAACCCCAACGACAAGCTGCTGCCCAGCGCCGCACAAATGGGCGACGCAGTGAAACGCCTGGCCTTCAGCGCCGACACTCGCACCGGTGAATACGTGCTGTGGCAAGACAGCGCCTCAAGCCTGCGCCGCCTGGCGATCGGCCTGGGCATCAGCGCCCTCGCCGGCCTGTGCCTGGGCATTGCAGCCGGCACCTTGCCGCTGTTTGGCGCACCGTTGTCCCCCTTGCTGACGGTGCTGTCGATGGTGCCGCCGCTGGCGATCCTGCCGATCCTGTTCATCGTGTTCGGGCTGGGGGAATTGTCGAAAGTGATGCTGATCGTGATCGGTATCACCCCGGCCCTGGCGCGGGACCTGGAACAGCGGGCACGGGAAATTCCCGTGGAGTTGCTGGTGAAGGCACAGACCCTCGGCGCCTCCACCTGGACCCTGATGCTGCGGGTGGTGCTGCCGCAATTGCTGCCACGCTTGCTGATCTCCCTGCGCCTGATGCTCGGCTCGGCGTGGCTGTTCCTGATTGCAGCCGAAGCCATCGCCTCCACCGACGGTTTGGGTTACCGGATCTTCCTGGTGCGCCGCTACCTGGCGATGGACGTGATCCTGCCCTACGTGGTGTGGATCACCCTGCTGGCCTGGCTGATGGACTGGGGCCTCAAGGCCCTGACGCGGCGCGCGTTCCCCTGGTACGAAGGAGCGCGGGCATGAGTTTTATCAGCGTCAACAATGTGTGGCAGCGCTATGGCGACCAGGTGGTATTGGAGCGCCTGAACCTGCACGTGGCCGAAGGCGAATTCTGCACCCTGGTCGGCACCTCCGGTTGCGGCAAATCGACCTTCCTGCGCCTGCTGCTGGGGCAGGAAACCGCCAGCCATGGCGAGATCCTGCTGGACGGTAAACCGCTCGCCGCCGAACCCGATGCCAGCCGTGGCGTGGTGTTCCAGCGCTACTCGGTGTTCCCGCATCTGACGGTGCTGGACAACGTTGCGCTGGGCCTTGAGTTGCCGCGTTCAGCGTTGCTCGGCCGCCTGTTCGGCAGCGCGAAAAAACAGGCCCGGGAACAGGCCGCAGCGCTGCTGCATAAAGTCGGTTTGGGCCATGCCCTGGACAAGTACCCGGCGCAGCTTTCCGGCGGTATGCAGCAGCGGCTGGCCATCGCCCAGGCGCTGATCATGAAGCCCCGCGTGTTGCTGCTGGACGAACCCTTCGGCGCCCTCGACCCGGGCATTCGCAAAGACATGCACCTGCTGTTGCTGGAGCTGTGGCGCGAAACCAGGCTGACGGTGTTCATGGTCACCCACGACCTGAGTGAAGGCTTCAGCCTCGGCACCCGCTTGCTGGTATTCGACAAGGTGCGCCTCGACCCACACGCCCCCGGCGCCTACGGCGCCCGCATCACCTACGACATCCCTTTGAACAGCGAGCGCCGCAAGGCGATCGCCGCCGAACTTGGAGCCACTTCCAAATGACCGACTCAACTCAATTGTTCCCACCCTTCGCCGAGGAAATGCTCCCCGGCGGCGGCCACCGTTCCTTTGTACTCAAGCGCGGCCAACTGCTGCGCCTCACCGACATTCGCGGCGGCGCCAACGTCAGCCTGACCCTGCTCAATGCCAATGAAAAAACCGAGCGCCTGAACCTGCCCGACAGCCTCAAATGCCAACACACCGCCAAGCTCACCAACGGCCATTGCCTGTACTCGGACATGGGCCGCGTGCTGGCTGCCATCACCGCCGACACCTGCGGCTGGAGTGACAGTATCGGCGGCGTGTCATGCGCCTCCGAGGTCGCGGAAAAATACGGCAAAGGCCGCTATCAAGAGCTGCGCAACGGCTTCTACCGCAACGGCACCGACAACCTGCTGGTGGAACTGGGCAAGTGGGGCCTGGGGCTGTCCGACCTGCTGATGACCCTCAATCTGTTCAGCAAAGTCACGGTAGATGAAGCTGGCAGCCTGCACTTTGTCCCCGGTCACTCCAAGGCCGGCGACTACATCGAACTCTACGCACCGATGGACACACTGGTGGTGCTCACCGCGCTGCAACATCCCATGGACCCCAACCCCGAGTACGCGCCGCAGCCGCTGAAACTCAGCTGGATGAACGCCGACCCAAGCGTCGCCGAACACTGCCGAACCTCGCGCCCGGAAAACGAGCGCGGCTTTATCAACACCGACCGTCTGTTCGCCTGAGGACCTGCCATGTCTATCGCACTCGCCAAACAACCGGACGCGGCCGTGTACCGCGCGACCATTCCCGCCGGCGAACCCTGGCTGATGGAAGTCAAGGCCGGCCAGACCCTGCGCATCCTCGACCTTGAGGGCAACCAGGCGGTCGACACGCTGTTCTACAGCCTGAAAAACCCCAGGGAACGCTACGACGTGCAGCGCACCCTGCGTCGGCAAAACAGCGTGTACCTGAGCACCGGCAGCGTGCTGTATTCCAACCTCGGCCAGCCAATGCTGACCATCGTCGACGACACCTGCGGACGCCACGACACCCTTGGCGGCGCCTGCGCCCAAGAGAGCAACACCGTGCGCTACGCCCTGGAAAAACGCTACATGCACAGCTGCCGCGACAACTACCTGCGGGCCTGCGCCCACGATGGCCGGCTGGGTAAAAGCGACATCGGGCCGAACATCAATTTCTTCATGAACGTGCCGGTGACCGCCGATGGCGGGTTGACCTTCGAGGACGGGATTTCCGCCCCCGGCAAGTACGTCGACCTGCGGGCCGAGATGGACGTGATCGTACTGATCTCCAACTGCCCGCAACTGAACAACCCGTGCAACGGCTACAACCCAACCCCTGCGGAGTTACTGGTATGGAACTGAAAATGAAGCGGTTGCGTCAGTGGTTGTTCGCCCTGTGCCAGGCCCGCGCCGGGCAGTGCCTGCGAAAACGCTGAAGATCACCTGTGGGAGCGAGATTGTGTGGGAGCGGGCTTGCTCGCGAAAGCGGCGTATCAGGCGACTGATGTATTGACTGAACCACCGCATTCGCGAGCAAGCCCGCTCCCACACTCCACCTCCCACACTGACTGCATGCGCTGCGGACGACCGCAGCGCCATCCACATTTGCGGGACGGCCCGCATCCCAGGACAAGGCCGAGCACTCATCGGCCTGCGGGGTTTTGCCATGTTCGAAAAACTGTTGATCGCCAACCGTGGCGCCATCGCCTGCCGCATCCTGCGCACCTTGCGTGAGCTTTCGGTCAAGGGCGTGGCGGTGTATTCCGAAGCCGATGCCGCGAGCCTGCATATCCAGCAAGCGGATGAGGCCTACAGCCTGGGCGAAGGCGCGGCGGCCGGCACCTATTTGTCGGTGGAGAAAATCCTCGCCACGGCCAAGGCCTGTGGCGCCACCGCGATTCATCCCGGCTATGGCTTTCTATCGGAAAACGCCGCCTTCGCCGAAGCCTGCGAAACAGCAGGCATCGCCTTCGTCGGCCCGACGCCGGAACAGCTGCGGGTGTTCGGCCTCAAGCACACCGCGCGCGCGTTGGCCAGGCAGCACAACATCCCGCTGCTGGAAGGCACCGAGCTGCTCAACAGCCTCGACGCCGCACTACTGGCCGGGGAAACCGTGGGCTATCCGATCATGCTTAAAAGCACCGCCGGTGGTGGCGGGATCGGCATGCGCGTGTGCCACAGCGCCGATGAATTGCGCGACTGTTTCGAGGCGGTGAAACGCCTGGGCCAGAACAATTTCAGCGATGCCGGTGTGTTTATCGAGAAGTACATCCAGCACGCCCGGCACCTGGAAGTGCAGGTGTTTGGTGACGGCTGCGGCGAGGTCATCGCCCTCGGCGTGCGCGACTGTTCGGTGCAGCGGCGCAACCAGAAAGTGCTTGAAGAAACCCCGGCGCCGAACCTGCCCGACGGCATGGCGGATGAGCTGTGCCGTGCCGCCATCACCCTGGCCAAGGCAGTGAATTACCGCAGCGCCGGCACCGTGGAATTTATCTTTGATAGCGCCGATGGCCGCTTCTATTTTCTGGAAGTGAACACCCGGTTGCAGGTGGAACATGGCGTCACCGAGCAAGTGTGGGGCGTGGACCTGGTGCGCTGGATGGTGCAATTGGCCGCCGGGGAAATGCCGCCATTGCGGGAACTGCAACTGAAGCCTCACGGCCACGCGATTCAGGCACGCCTGTACGCCGAAGATCCGGGCCGGGAGTTTCAGCCAAGCCCGGGGCTTTTGACGTATGTGGACTTCCCGGTCGCTGAAGGCCTGCGCATCGACACGTGGGTGGAGGCCGGTTGCGAGATTCCGCCCTACTTCGACCCGATGATCGCCAAGCTCATCACCTGGGCGCCGACCCGCGAACAGGCACGCCTGGATTTGCATCAAGCCCTGAGCAACAGCCAACTGTACGGCGTGGAAACCAACCGCGATTATCTGCGCCAGATTCTGCTCGCTACACCGTTCGCCAGTGGCCATCCGTGGACGCGCTGCCTTGAAGATTTGGTGTGCCACGCCAACACGTTTGAAGTGCTCAGCGCCGGCACGCAAACCAGTGTGCAGGACTATCCGGGGCGCCTCGGTTACTGGGCCGTAGGCGTGCCGCCGTCGGGGCCGATGGACAGTCGCGCGCTGCGCCTGGGCAATCGCCTGCTGGGCAATGCCGAGGGCACCGCTGCGCTGGAAATCACCATGAGCGGGCCGTTGCTGCGCTTCAATTGTGCGGCGGTGGTGGCGGTGACGGGTGCAAACATTGTGCTGCGCTTGAATGATGAAGCGGTACCGATGAACACCGCGTTGCTGATCCCGGCGGGCGCAACCTTGAGCCTGGGCACCATCGCCGGGGCCGGTGCTCGCAGCTACCTTTGCGTGCGCGGCGGGCTGCAGGTTCCGGATTATCTGGGAAGCAAAAGTACCTTCACCCTTGGCCAGTTTGGTGGGCATGGCGGGCGGGCTTTGCGGCCAGGTGATGTGTTGCACTTACTGCCGTTGGAGGATCTCAGTTGCGGCAATACGCTAGTGCCTGAACCGCTTGGCGAGGTGCGAACACTGCGGGTGATCTACGGCCCCCACGGCGCGCCGGAATACTTCAAGCCCGAGTACATCGAGACGTTCTTTGCCACCCAGTGGGAAGTGCATTTCAACTCCAGCCGCACGGGTGTGAGGTTGATCGGGCCGAAGCCTCTGTGGGCGCGTACGGATGGCGGTGAGGCGGGGTTGCATCCGTCGAATATTCACGACAATCCCTATGCGATCGGTGCGGTGGATTTTACCGGGGACATGCCGGTGATCCTCGGCCCCGATGGCCCGAGCCTGGGTGGGTTTGTATGCCCGGTGACGGTGATCGAGGCGGACTTGTGGCAGTTGGGCCAGCTCAAGGCGGGTGACAAAATCTGCTTCACCCCCGTCGATATCAAGACCGCCCGAGACCTCGCCTTGAACTGGGATCGTTCCCACGCTCTGCGTGGGAATGCCGCCTGGGACGCTCCGCGTCCCGCTGTCGACGCAATGACGCAGAGCGTCACAGGATGCATTCCCACGCAGAGCGTGGGAATGATCAGGTCGCCTGTTGTTCTGGACATCGGCCAGGCCGACACCCGCCTCGTCGCCCGCCTCGCCGGCGACACCCACCTGCTCCTGGAAATCGGCGCCCCGGAACTCGACCTGGTGCTGCGCTTTCGCGCCCACGCCCTGATGCAAGCCCTCGAAGCACAAGCCCTGCACGGCGTCATCGACCTGACACCCGGCATCCGCTCCCTGCAAATCCACTACCAGCCCGAACAACTTACCCTCGCCGACCTCCTGGCGCTGATCACCGCCGAATGGCACGCCGTCTGCGCCAGCCAAAACCTGCAAGTGCCGTCGCGCATCGTCCACCTGCCACTGTCCTGGGACGACCCGGCCTGCCAACTGGCGATCGAAAAATACATGACCACCGTGCGCAAGGATGCCCCGTGGTGCCCGAGCAACCTGGAGTTCATCCGCCGCATCAACGACCTGGCCAACCTCGACGAAGTGCGCCACACCGTGTTCGATGCCAGCTACCTGGTGATGGGCCTGGGCGACGTCTACCTCGGCGCGCCCGTGGCCACGCCGCTGGACCCGCGTCACCGCCTGGTCACCACCAAGTACAACCCGGCACGCACCTGGACCGCCGAAAACTCCGTGGGCATCGGTGGCGCCTACCTGTGCGTCTACGGCATGGAAGGCCCCGGCGGTTATCAGTTCGTCGGGCGTACCTTGCAGATGTGGAACCGCTACCGGGAAGTGGCCGCGTTCGATGGCAAACCGTGGTTGCTGCGCTTCTTCGACCAGATCCGCTTTTACCCGGTGAGCGCCGATGAGCTGGTGCAGATTCGCAGGGATTTCCCCCTTGGGCGGTTTGAACTGAACATCGAACACAGCCAGTTGAACCTGACGGATTACCAGGCCTTTCTCGCGCAGGAAGCCGAAAGCATCGGCGCGTTTCGCGGGCAACAGCAGCGCGCGTTCAACGCCGAACGCGAACGCTGGATCGCCAGCGGCCAGGCGCATTTCGACAGCGAGGAACTCGCCGCACCACAGGGCGCAGACACGCCCTTGCAGGCCAATGAATACAGCATCGACAGCCACATCGCCGGCAATCTCTGGCAAGTGCAGGTCAGCGCTGGCGAACGCGTGGCGGCGGGAGATGTGCTGGTGATCCTGGAGTCGATGAAAATGGAAATCCCGGTAGTCGCACCGTTCGCCGGCACCGTGCGGGAAATTCCGGTGCAGCCCGGCAGCGGCATTGGCGCAGGCCAACGGGTGGTGGTGCTGGAGCGTGATTTGCAATAACGCGGCGGGGCTGTATCGTGCAAGGCACACCGGGTTTCACCGGGACCTTGTCCGATACAGCCTGAACCGACCGATGACCACGCCAACCCTCTGCCCCGCCTGCGGCGCCCGCAACGATTGCGCCCTGGCCGACCCGCGCACTGCCGACCAGGCATGCTGGTGCTATTCCGTCAGCATCGACCCCGCAGTGCTCGAAGCCTTGCCGGCGGAACTGCGCAATAAAGCCTGCCTGTGCCCGCGTTGTGCCCAGGTGGACGAACAACTGCGCGGCAACGAGCGGTCGTAATGCGCGTAGATCGTTTCCTCAGCAACCTGCCCCGTTTCAACCGTAAACAGGTTCGCCTGTTGCTGGTGGAGCGGCGGATCAGCGTCGACGGCCAGGCCATCAGCGATCCGCACCACCCGGTAAGCGAGTTCAGCCGTGTGTTGCTGGATGACGAAGTGCTGCAAGCCGGCAAACCCGCGCGTTACTTCATGCTGCACAAACCCCAGGGCTGCGTCAGCGCCACGTCCGACCCGCAACACCCCACGGTGCTCGACCTGCTGGATGAACCGGACAAGCACGAGCTGCACATCGCCGGTCGTCTGGATTTCAACACCACCGGCCTGATGCTGATCACCAACGACGGCCAGTGGTCGCGCCGCCTGACCCAGCCGCAAACCAAACTGCCCAAGGTCTACTACGTCGAGACCGAGCAGGACATCGGCCCGCAATACGCGGCCACTTTCGCCGCCGGCCTGTACTTCGCCTTTGAAGACCTCACCACCCAACCGGCGGAACTGGAACTATTGGGCCCCAGAACGGCGCGCCTGAGCATCATTGAAGGGCGTTATCACCAGGTGAAGCGCATGTTCGGGCACTTCGACAACAAAGTGATACGCCTGCACCGCGAACGCATGGGACCGCTGGAGTTGGACGCAGCCCTTGCGCCAGGCCATTACCGGGCGCTTACAGAGGCTGAAATCCAACAGGTCTGATGACCGTTCAGCCGATGATGGCAAAAACCCACGCCATCGACTGGCGAACTGGCATCCCTGATGCTTGAATCTACCCAGCCAGCCGCAATTTGACTGGCGAGTCACCCCTACCTACAAGAAACACTTTGCCCGTCCGCACGCTTGACCTGCGGGCCTCTCACGGCAAATTGCCCGCCATAACAACACCCGTCGGCCAGCCAGTACCGGATCGACATGGGCCCTCACTTCCAGGCGTATGCCTACCTGTCACAAAGCTCGTGCAGAGTGATCTGCGCGCATTACCCGCTTGCCAGGAGTCTTACGACATGAGGCCAGAAATCGCTGTGCTGGATATACAGGGTCAGTATCGGGTTTACACGGAGTTCTATCGCGCGGACGCAGCAGCCAAGACCATCATCCTGGTCAACGGCTCAATGGCCACCACTGCGTCTTTCGCCCAGACCGTGAAAAGCCTGCACCCGACGTTCAACGTGGTTTTGTATGACCAGCCCTACGCTGGCCGCTCCAAAATCCACAACCGCCACGAGCATATGCTGACGAAAGAAGTCGAGGGCCAGATCCTTCTGGAACTCATCGACCACTTCGCCGCCGAACACGTGCTGTCCTTTTCCTGGGGCGGCGCCGCGACCCTCGTCGCCCTCGCCCATCGCCCGCGCCGTGTGGAAAAGGCCGTGATCAGCTCGTTCTCCCCGGTGATCAACGCCCCGATGCGCGACTACCTGGAGCGCGGTGTCGACTACCTCGGCAACCTCGACCGCGACCGCGTGGGCCACCTGGTCAACAGCACCATCGGCAAACACCTGCCGTCGCTGTTCAAACGCTTCAATCACAAACACGTGAGCAGCCTGGCCGAGCACGAGTATGGGCAGATGCACTTTCACATCAGCCACGTGCTCAACAGCGACCGGCTGTGCTACCTCAAGGCCGCTAAGCAGATTGATATACCGGTGTTGTTCTTGAACGGCGAATGGGACGAGTACACCAGTGCCCAGGATGCCAAGCTGTTTGGGCAACATATTGCGAAAAGCAGCTTCGGCACGATTCAGGCGACCGGGCACTTTCTGGATATGGAACACAAGGCCGCGTGCCGGGATAGCCGGGAGGCGTTGATGGGCTTTTTGAGACCGGAGCAGCAGCCAAGCCGGTTGCGGTACCACGCGTCACAGCCACAGCATGCGTTTGCCGTATGAGCGGTGGGGTTGTGGGCGGGCCGGATTTCCCAGGGGGGCCGCCTGCCCACGATCGACCGTTGGCACGTAAAACACAGAATTTTCGAAGAAAAACTTCAAATCCGCGAGCACATCTGGTACAAAGTCAGCCGCTCTGAGCGGGTATAGTTTAGTGGTAGAACGAAAGCTTCCCAAGCTTTAGATGAGGGTTCGATTCCCTCTACCCGCTCCACTCAGATTTTGCTCCTGCGTCAGGCTGGTTGTTGACGGGGGATGTGTAAAAAACCGGTCCTTGGTGGCCGGTTTTTTTATGCTCGAAATTTGCGAGGGCTGCCGATCACCGAACAACCTTGAAATAGACAAGCTCCGGATCACCCTCATCCAGATTCTCAATAACGCCACTGCGCAAGAATCCAGCCTTGGATATGAGTTGCTGTGAAGCGACGTTTGAGCTGTTCGTGGAGGTGAAGAGCTTATCCGTCTTACATCGGGATTCGGCGGCTACAAGCAGCAGAAGCGCGATGCCTTTGCGCTGGTGTTCAGGAGAGACAACCACCAGTGAAACAAAGCCATTCCCGAAAAAATCATAGGTAAGTACGAGATAGCCGACGACGCTGCCAGCTTCCACCGCAACCAAGCATTGATGCTTCTCAACAGCCTGGTGAATAAGCTCGCCACGGCTGACATTCGATTTCGCGTAAGCGTCGAGTTCAACCATTGCACTCACGTCTTCAAATGTTGCCTCTCGGGTCGACGGATCTGTGCTTGTCTCGCTGTTCCGGGTCATCGGTACTGACTCCCAACACGTCAAAATCGGCTGCCCTTCCCTTGGTATGTGCGGCCTGGAAGGGAAAGCCTTTATAGAATCAAGAAACCCGATCCACTCGGTCCTGCACGGCTTCTACCAGTAAAAGCCCCAGCTCAATCATTTGCTGAATTGCCAATGCCAAACAGCGATGCTCGTCTGGCAGGTTATCGGCAAATTCGTTGGTCATTGCGCCAGCGCCGGCAATGGTTTCGTAGGCGTTGGCGAGCAATGCATCGGTGCCGATCTCGGGACGTACGCTGAATATTCTTACGGGTGAATTATACGAGTCAGTACACATCTGTTGATCCTCAAGAAGGACCACCACCCAGTCTTACGGAAATTAGGGTGGCAGCTGTACGCAGGTTAGTAGACCGGGAAGTTTCAGAACCGGCGCGCCCGAAGACGCCCTGCGCACAGCTACCATTAGGCACAGGCAATAAAATGCCTGACCGACAGAACAGCCGTACGCCAAAACTTCACAGGGCTACTAAACCCGACCGCTGATGGGCAGCGGCTGACGAACCTTAAAGAGGTCGTCCAAGGCGCACAACCGGGACGATTCTGATGGTTGTGTAGGCAATGGAGCAAGGTTCAAATATTCAGGCCAATCCGCGCTTCAGCCTTCAATTCCCTCCAACTGCGCAAGATCCGCAAGCAACCCCAGCCCCACCGGCTCCCATCCCAACTTCTTGCGCGTGATAGCACTGGATGCAGGCATATCGTGAGCGGTAAACCTTGCCAACCAACCAAAAAATCCCTGAGCCTCTTGCGCCGGAATGGATTTAACCGGCAACCCTAGCCGCGTCCCCAAGACCTCGGCAATCTCCCGCTGCGACACACCCTGCTCTGCCACCGCGTGATACCTCGCGCCCGGTTCGGCTCTTTCAATCGCCAGCCTGTAGAGCTGGGCCACGTCCAGAATATGTGCCGCCGGCCAACGGTTTTTCCCGTCAGCGATGTAAGCGCAAACGCCCTTCTCGCGATACAACTCGATCACCGGGCTAACCAGCCCCTGCCTGACGGTGTCGTGTACTTGAGGCAAACGCATCACCGACACATTCACCCCCGTCGCGGCTACAGCGTTAGCCGCTTCTTCCGACGCTGCACGAGGAATCTGCGCTGAGGTAACCACCGCACCATCCTCCGTCGCCAACTGCCCCGGCACGGTGCTCGCAATTCCGACACCAGAGGTAATGATCAGCGGTCGATCCGACCCGGCAAGTGCCTCTCCCAGCGCCTGGATAACCCGGCGGTCGTCCTCGCAGTTCGCGACGAATTTCGAGAAGTCGTGATTGAACGCCAGGTGAATCACGCCATCCGCCTGGGCAACACCAGACTTGAGGCTTCCCAGGTCCTCAAGCGACCCACGATGTACCTGAGCCCCGGCGGCCTCCAGCGCTGCCACCTTGTCATCCGAGCGGCACAACCCCAGCACCTGATGGCCCGCCGCGATCAGTTCCTTGACGACAGCCGACCCGATAAATCCGCTGGCACCCGTTATAAATATGCGCATGAACCGTATCTCCGTGTGTATTCAGAGACTAATCTGTGCGCTTGCCCTATACGGGTAAAGTAGTGAAGTTATCAGGGTATAGAGGCTAACAGGCTATGAGCGCAAACCAGTTGGGCAGCTATCTGAAAGACCGACGTACCCGGCTTGATCCGGCGGCATTCGGCTTCTCATCGGCACGACGGCGTACGCCAGGTTTGCGCCGCGAAGAGGTGGCCCAACGCGCGAACATCAGCCCTACCTGGTACACCTGGCTCGAACAGGGCCGTGGCGGCGCGCCGTCGGTGGAAGTGCTGGAGCGGATTGCCCATGCGCTGATGTTGACCGATATCGAACGCGAGCATCTGTTCCTGCTGGCTTTCGGACGCCCACCCGAAGTGCGCTATCAGCAAAACGAAACGGTGACGCCACGCCTGCAACGGGTACTGGATGCCTTGAACCCCAGCGCCGCGATCCTGCGTACGGCGACCTGGGATGTGGTGGCCTGGAACCAGGCGGCGACGGTCATGTTGATGGACTACGGATCCCAGGCGCCGGAACAGCGAAATATCCTGCGGTTCATGTTCCTTGATCCCAATTCCCGCGCGGCCCAATACGACTGGGAAAGCGTGGCGCGGTTTGTGTTGGGGGCTTTCAGGATTGATACGGCACGCTCAGGCGCGGCGGAGCAGGTGCAGCCGCTGGTGGATGAACTGTGTCGACGCAGTCCTGAGTTTAAGGCGATGTGGAGCGAAAACGATGTTCAGGGCGCCCATGGTGATCGCATCAAGCGAATACGCCATTCGGTGTTGGGGCCGATCGAATTTGAGTATTCGGTGTTTGCGGTCGATGGGCGCAAGGATCTGAATATGGTGGTGTACAACCCGGCGACGCCGGAGGATGCGCAGCGGATCGCATCCTTGATGGATTAGGCGCCAGCAACTGCAAGAGACTTCGACACTGCAATCGCTCGCAACAAGAGACCATTTGAATCCTTAGCCTTACTCACATCATTCTCCTGCGCCTAACCGCGCCGCGCGCACGTGCTCATGCCTATTGCCAGCCAGTATCCATATGGATACAGTGAGAACCCGTGAACTATCATGTCCAGCAAACGCAGACCTTCATTACCTGGCATTCAGCAATACGTGATTTACGCGCAAAAATCGCCATCGCCCGGCGCATCGATCGCGCATCTGCTGGCAATCTGGGCGATATAAAGACGGTAGGCAATGGTGTCTCGGAAATGCGCGTAGATATCGGTCTGGGTTATCGAGTGTATTTCACGCAGCGAGGAAGAACCGTCATCGTCTTGCTGGCCGGTGGCGACAAATCCTCACAAGACGCCGACATCCGGCGAGCAAAAAAACTGGCAAAGGAAGTTTGATCATGAGCCAAACACTGACGACATTTGATATGGCGGCACTGCTCGACAGTGATGAAGCCATCAGCGAATACCTTTCTCAAGTTCTGGCCGACGGCGATAACGAGGAGTTCCTCAGGGCCGTCGGGTACGTGGCCAAAGCTCGCGGGATGGCGCGGGTCGCGACCGATACCGGCATGGGCCGTGAGAGTCTGTACAAGGCATTTGCCCCTGGAGCAAAGCCCCGCTTCGAAACGGTACTCAAGGTGCTTCACGCACTGGGTATCGATCTGCAAGCACAGCCGGGGCATGTCGCCAATCATTCGATTATTTGAGTGAGCAGCCCTGCTGCACCACCCACGCCAACGGCAACGTCAGCAACAACATCCCCGCCAGCACCATCACCGCCACCGGCACGCCCATCGAGTCCCCCAGCCCGCCAAAAAGAACCGGCGCCAACGCGCCCCCGCCGATGGTGCCGGTGTAGAACACCGCAAACGCCTGCTCGCGTTTACCCGCGCCGGCCAAGTCCGGGACCGCGCCGTAAAGCACCGACGACGTGCCATTCAACGCCAGCCCCAACACCGGCAATATCACCATCAACCCGCTCAACGGCAGGTACACCGCCGCGACGATCAACAGCGCTGTGCTGGTTTCCGTCAGCCACACGGTTTTCATCATGCCGATACGTGCGCCGAGGTAGCCGCAGAGCAATTTGCCGAAGGCGCCGCCGATAAACAGCATGGTCAGCGCGAGACCGATGCCCGCAGTGCCGGCGCCTTTAGCTTGCAGAAGAAAGGGCAGAAACGTGAGAAAACCCATGCGCACGGCACTGTCGAGTGTGCCCGTGACGATCAGCGCACGCAGGCCGCTGACCGAGCCACTTCCGATCAAGGTCTTGGCGGTTTTGCCGGAAGCAGACGCCGCTGCCTGCGTTGGGATCAGCCACCACAGCAACCCCGCCGCGGCCAATCCCAGCATTCCAAGAAGCGTGACGCTCGCGCGCCAGCTGATGACGGTCAGCAACAGGCCGACCAGCCCGGGAACCAGGGTTTTGCCAATGTCCCCGGAGAAGTTGTATTGAGACAGCGCTTCCTTGACCCCACCACCGCTCTCGTAGGTGTCGGTGATCATCGAAGAAGCCAGCGGATGCTGGGTACTCGCCCCCAGCCCGCCCAACAGCAGCGCCAGCAACAACATGCCCAACCCGGTCGCCTGCCCCACCAACAGATAGGCAACACCGGCAAGCGCCGTGCCGCCCACCAGCATCGGCGTGCGTCCCCAGCGTTTGGCGGCGCGACTGGCCATCAGCTGAAACACCGCCATCATCCCGGAATAGGCACCGCGCAGCAGGCCGACCTGGGCGTAGGTCATGCCGAACTGCGCTTGCCAGATCGGCAGCAGCACGTAGATCACATCGGTCAGGCCATCGTGAATCGCGTGGGCGCTGCAGCCGGCGATCAACGAGCGGCGACGGGCGGAAGTCTCGGGTACCGGCAGGGCAACGGCATCGTTCATGAGGTCTTGCTCAGTTCAGGTTGGAGGGGCTTCCAGCCCGCCAGGGCGATCAGCAACGACAGTAGCTGGAAACCGATGATCAGCGCCACACACCCCACCCAACCCCAACGCCCCCAGATCAGCGCCGGGACGATGGCGCCGAAGCTGCCGCCCAGGTAATAGCAGGTGAGGTACAGGCCCACGGCGCCGGCCTCGTTGTGGCGGGCGGTGGCAGTGGTAAAGGCGCTGGCCGCGGCCTGGGCGAGGAACACGCCCGTGGAGCTAAGGGCCAGGCCCAGCACGATGCACCACAGGGATGGCAGCAAGGTCAGGCCCGAGCCACAAACGCCAAGCACCGCAGCCGCCGTCAGCAGTTCGGATTGCGGGCGGGATTTGCTCAGGCGCCCGGCAACGGGAATGACCACCAGGGCCAGCAGGAACACCATATAGATCGTGCCCAGCGCCGCCGGGCCAAGGTCGAACGGGGCTTGGCTGAGGTAAAGGCCAGCGTAGGTAAACGTCGCCACTTGGGAGAACAGCACGCAAAATCCTACGGCGTAGGCTGCCAGCAGCGGCGTGCCGAGCACGTCGGCCCAGGTGGTTGAAGGTCGTGCGACTCGGGGCGGATTGCCCGGCAGCAGGAACTGGATAAATCCGCCCACCATCAGGCTCAACACTGCCAACAGTTCAAAGGCTTCGCGCCAGCCGACGTACTCGGTCATCACGCCGGTGACGAAGCGCCCGGCAAACCCGCCGAGCACGGTGCCGGCCACATAGAGGCTGGTGACTTCGGTGACGGTGCCGCCGCGCCAGCGATCACCGATGTAGGCCACGCTGGTGGCGAACACCACGGGGATCAGCATGCCTTCGATAAAGCGCCACACCAGCAGTTCGGCAAAGCTGCTGGCATAGGCAGTCATCAGCGCCGGCAACGCCAGCAACAGCGCAGCCGCCGAGATCACCGTGCGTTGCTCAAAACGCCCGGTCAGGCGGCTGACAAAGGGCGCGGTCAGCGCTACCGCCAAGGTGGTGACGGTAATGCTCCAACCGGCCGTCCTGGCGCTCACTTCAAAGTTGGCGGCAAGGGGCTGCAAAATGCTCTGGGTGGCGTAGAGGTTGAGAAACGCCGCGCAGCCACACAGGAACAGGGCAAGACGGGCACAATGCAGGCGCGGCTTCATGAAACCTCTCGTTTTATTATCTGAGGCCTTTATAGAATGACCCGCACACCCGAGACCAATACCGATTTCGAACCGATCAATACCCTGGGGCCAGGATGCTCGACCTACGCAAGCTGCGTTACTTTCTGACCGTCGCCGAAGAATTGCACTTCGGCCGAGCGGCCATTCGCCTGCACCTGGCCCAGCCGCCGTTGACCCGGCAGATTTCCGCGCTGGAGACTGAGCTGGGATTTCGCCTGTTCGACCGCACCAGTCGCACGGTTTCGCTCACTCCCCAGGGGCGCGCGTTCCTGCCCTACGCACGGGCGGTGCTGGAGCAGGTCGACCTCGCTGAAGTCATCGCGGGCAAACTGGCGGCGGGTGCCGCCGGGCAACTGGCGCTGGGTTACGTCAGCTCGATAGCCCTGTCGGACTTGTTCAGCCAAGCGATTCAAGCCTTCGCCCAACGCTTTCCCGATGTGCAACTGACGCTGGTGGAATGCGCCTCCGGCAGCCTGGGCGCACAGGTGGCTGATGGCCGCCTGGATATCGGCTTGAGCCGGCTACTGCCCCAGGACGGTCAGACTGAGGTGCAAGCGTTGTCGTTGGGTGAGGAGCGGCTGGTGGCGGCGGTGTCCAGCGACAGCCCGTTGGCCAACCAGGCCGAGGTCAGCCTGGCGCAGTTGAGTGGGTACCCGTTGATTCTGTTCCCTGCCGATTATGGCTCGGGGCTTAACCAGTCCATTGAGCAGCTTTATCGGCACAAAGGTTTGCCACTAAGGGCCGGGCCGTCGGGACGGCAAATTACCTCGATCATTGCACTGGTGGCGGCGGGACAAGGTGTGGCGCTGGTGCCGGAATGTACGCAGAGTTTGATGAACAAGGGCGTGACGTATCGGCCGTTGGTGGACGCGCAAGCGTATGCACGGCTGCTCGTTCTTACGCGCAGCGGCGCAAGCAGCTTGATGGTCACGGCATTTCTCACGGTAATTGATGAGTTGCTGCAGGCTCGTCAGAAGGCCTGATTGTTCTCTCGAAAAACCTCGCAATACCTCCGTCGGGCACCGTCCCCATGCGCTCATACACTGCATACAGCCCCTACAGAAACACCGGTCATCGACCGCTGGTAGGTAGAGTGTTGATAATTTATTTTCAGTGGTTATAGTCTCCACCAACACACACCACAAGGAGGTGCTGTGGACAGCCGATATTTGATAGGTCACATCGTTGCGGATGGCTGGTATCTGGTGCGAATCAGAGGCAGCCATCATCATTTCAAGCACCCGACAAAGCCGGGGCTGGTGACGATTCCCCATCCTAAAAAGGACCTGCTGGACAAGACCGCAAAGAGCATTTTGAAACAAGCTCTGCTCAGCTAACACGTTCGTGGAGGACAACAAACATGCTGTACCCAATCGCAATTTCAACCGGTGACGAGGACCATGCCTGGGGTGTGGAAGTCCCGGACATTCCCGGTTGCTTCTCAGCTGGAGATGATCTGGACGACGCCATGGCCATGGCCCGCGAAGCGATCGAAGGCCACTTCGAGATCCTCGCAGAAGACGGTGCGCCCATTCCTACAGCACAGAAAGTCACCCTCCATGCCGCCAACCCGCAATATGCCGGCTGCACGTGGGCGGTGGTGGATATTGATGTGACCAAGTACCTGGGCAAGGCACAGAAACTCAATATCACGTTGCCCGGCTACCTGCTGAACCGCATTGACGAATACGTCCTGCATCATCCGGAAGAAAAAAGCCGTTCGGGCTTTCTTGCGTCTGCTGCCCTCAAGGTATTGCAACAGGACCGGTAACAGCACTTCAAGGAACCGCGCAATGCTCCCTCCCTCACACCGCACGCCCAGCCCCGTACTGCGCAAGGTACTGGGCTGGGTGCTGATCGCTCCTCTGCTGCTCTCGTTCCTCAGGCTGCCCTTTGCGCTGGGACTCGTGTTGGTGCTGGCGTCCATCACGGCCTCCGTTTATGGCGCCCGGTTTGCCCAACTGCACGCCAGTCGGCGTGTAACCCTATTTGCCGTGATCATCACGCTGCTCAACATCGCTTCATTTTTTGTCATTGGCACGGCATCGGTACTCAAGGCGCTGTACTGGTTCTCGTGGTTTTATTGGTATCCGTATTACGCCGATTGGGTTTACTGGAACTTCTAAGTCGTTCGCGAATTCGACCGCAAGAAACGTAGTTCCACCCTGGGCCGGCCCATCTACAGTAGAGCCATACCCACTCAAGGAGCCCGACCATGTCCTACGAATACAAATACATGCCCTCCCCCGTCGGCCAACTGACCCTCGTGGCCCGTGACGGAAAACTCACCGCCATCCTCTGGGAAAAAGAGCGGCCCAATCGCGTTCGCCTGGGTGCCCTGCAAGAAGCCAGCAACAGCCCGGTACTGCTGGAGACCGAGCGACAGTTGAAGGAGTACTTCGCCGGTGCCCGCAATCGTTTCGAGCTGGAACTGGACTTCGCCGGCACCGACTTCCAGAAGAAAGTCTGGCAGGCGCTGTTGACCATCCCGTTCGGAGAGACCCGCAGCTACAGCCAGATCGCTGCGCAGATAGGCAACCCCAAGGCCGTGCGTGCCGTCGGCGCCGCCAACGGGCGCAATCCGATTTCGATTGTTGCGCCGTGCCATCGGGTGATTGGTGCGTCGGGTGGCTTGACCGGGTTCGCCGGCGGGCTTGAGGCCAAGCAGTATCTGCTGGCGCTGGAGGATCACGGCTGACCCCCAGCAGGAAAACGTACAACTTTGTTCAGATCCTCAATTGTAAAAAGAAATTTCAGAGCGCGCCTGCGGTCAGTATTTTCATCACCCACCCTTATAGGAAAACGGTCATGAAATTCTCCGCCATCTCACAATCCCTGTCCCGTTGGGCAGGCAGCGCCCGCACGTTCTACGCGGCGGTGGGATTGATCCTCCTGTGGAGTCTGAGCGGGCCCTATTTCCACTACAACGACACATGGCAGCTGATCATCAACACCTCCACCACCATCATCACCTTCCTGATGGTGTTCCTGATCCAGAACACGCAAAACCGCGACAACGACATTTTGCATATCAAGATTGATGAGTTGCTGCGCGCCACCAAGGATGCACAAAACGCCGTATTGAGCCTGGACGGCCTGGACCGCAAGGAACTGGAGAAACTGCGCAAGGAGTACAAGACCATCGGCGACAGCGAAACCATCACTGTGACGACCCTGGTTACCGAAACAACGGATGACAATGGCCGGTCCAAGACAGACCTGAACCAGGCATAAAAAAACGGCGGCTGGATCACTCCAGCCGCCGTTTTTCATGGGGTACTCAAGGCAATCAACCGTCGCCCTGGTGACCCTTACCGTACGTCGACGCCAGCGCCCGGGCTTTCTCCAGGCGCTCTTCCAACTTGGGCAAGGTCTCATCCACCAAAGCCTTTATTTCCGGGATATCCGACTCGGCGCCCTCCTGCTTGAACAAGGCGATCGCGTCTTCGTTGGCCTTGATCTGCTGGGCGGTGTAGGCGGCGTCAAAGGAGTCGCCGTCCTTGAGCTCGGGCATCAGCGATTCGGCCTTGTCGACGATCTTGTCCCGAGGGGCCACCGGCAAGTCGAGCTTCTTGGCGATGGCCGCCAGGTGCTGATTGGCCAGGGTGCGTTCATTGATGACTTCAATGGTGTAGTCCTTGATCTCCTGGGACGAAGTCTTGGCGTGTGCCATGCGGCTGGTCTCGATATCGGCCATGCCCTTGGCCGAAGCCTGCTCGATGAAATCGGCAGGCGACTGGGCGAAAGCATTGCTGGCGCCGAGGCCCAGCAGCATCGCGAAACTGGCGGTGCGTAACCGGATAGCCATGCGGCTCATGATGGGTTCCTCCAGGTAATAAACAGGTGCAGGGAAACGAGCCCCGCTCTGAATCTGAATTTTCAGGGCGGCAAAGGTTTAGAAAAAACTTGTTAGTGCGACGAACGGTCGTCATGCCCTGCTGCCAAACAGGCCCGGTAACAAACACGGTATTTATCAACCGCGCTCAGACAATACGCCCTGCACCTGCCCATTCAACCACTGCAACGCCGGGTCTCCCCCCCGCCGCGAATGCCATGCCAGCACAAACGCAAACGATGGGATATGAAACGGCGGCGGCACGGCCAATAGCCGTTCGTGATCAATATTGAGCAGCCCGCGAGACGACACGGTAAGCACCAGGTCCGTGCCCTGGATCAACTGCGGCGCGACACCCCAATGAGGCAAGCTGATAGCCACGTGTCGGCGCTCGCGAATCGCCGTCAGCGCCCGTTCGATTTCCGGTGTTCCGCTGCCACGCATTTCCAGTAACACGTGGGGCCGCGCCAGGTAGGTAGGCAGGTCAAGCACGCCGTTGTCAGGCAGGCTGTCACGGTCCACCAGGCATACGTAATGCTCTTCAAATAACGGCGTGCTGCGCAGTTCGGCAGGCATGTCGGGAAACACCCCGGCCGCCAGGTCGATATCGCCATTGAGCACACCGTCAAGCATGCCTTCGCGACTGGCCTGGATAATCTGCAAATCAATCCCCGGCGCTTCCCGGCGCAAGGTGCGCACCAGTCCCGGCAAGAAAATCGCCGCACTGTAGTCCGACATGGCGACCCGGAAGGTGCGCTTGGCCGACGCCGGATCAAAACGATTGGGCTCCAGCAGCGCCTGTACCTGGGCCAGCGCTTCCGCCAGCGGCATGGCCAGTTCCAGAGCACGAGCAGTGGGCACCAGCGAGCTGCCCTGGCGCACCAGCAACGCGTCTCCGAGCAAATCCCGCAACCGCGCCAGCGCGTGGCTCACCGCCGGCTGGCTCAGGTGCAGGCGCTCGGCGGCACGGGTCACGTGTTGCTCGCTGAGCAAGGCGTCAAGGATCACCAGCAGGTTAAGGTCGATGCGTCGTAGATCATTCATCAGCTGCATGTTCTGCATAAGAACTTGGAATTTAAATTTGCGCGACGAATAGCCTAGAGTCCAGCAAAACCTCTGGGAGATTGATCATGACGACGTTGCATTGGGTAGGTTTGTTGCTGTTGGCCGCGTTCGCCGGGGCAGTGGTGCCGTTTCAAAGCGCGATCAACGCCAACCTGGGACGCGGCCTGGGGCATCCGCTGTGGGCCACCCTCGCCTCGCTGCTGGTGAGCATCATCGTGCTGCTGCCGGTGATCCTGGCCCTGCGCCTGCCGCTGCCCAACCTGGGTTTTATCACCAAGGCGCCGCTGTGGATGTGGAGCGGCGGCGCGTTCGGCGTGTGCTTCATTTCGCTGGCGTTGATCCTGATGCCCAAGCTCGGCGCCTCGGGGTTTATCGCCCTGGCGATGGCCGGGCAAATCGTCGCCTCGTTGATGCTGGACCACTTCGGCTTGTTCGGGCTGGTGGAACGCCAATTGACCGCGCCCCGGTTGATCGGGGCGCTGATGTTGATTGGCGGTGTGGCCCTGATTCAATTCAGTGCCGCACCCACCCGCTCGCTGGTGACCGCCGGCTGATCAGCGCTTGTCGAGGGTGCGCAGCTTCTGAGGCAAGCCCCACAGCAACAGCGCCGCCGCCAGCAACGCACACACGCCGATGACATACAGCGCCGGCGTGGTGCTGCCGGTGAGGTCCTTGATCCGGCCGACCATCACCGGGCTGACGATGCCGCCGAACTGGCCCAACGTGTTGATCACCGCGATCCCGCCAGCAGCGCCCGCGCCGGCACCGGCCAACAACTTCGGCGGCAGCGTCCAGAACGTCGGGATCGAAGCGATGATCCCCGCGCCCAGCAAGCTCAGGGCGACGATCAGGAACGTGGTGTGATCGGCAAAGATCCCGGCACAGAAGAACCCCACCGCCCCCAGCGCCACCAGGCCGCTGACGAACTTGCGACGTTCGCCGGTGGCGTCGGACAAGCGTCCGATCACCACCATGCTGATGGCGCCGCAGACGTAGGGAATCGCCGTCAGCAAGCCGATCATCACCGGGCTCTGGGTGCCGGCGCTGCGGATCAGTTGCGGCGCCCAGAAGTTCAGGCCGTAGGACGCCACCTGGATCAGGAAGTAGATAAAACCCAGCATCAGGAAGCCTGGGATACGCAATGCAGCCAGCAACGAGCCACCGCTCTTGTGGGGTTCATGCACGGCAATGCGACTGGCCAGCAACGTCTTCTCCGCCGAGGTCAGCCAGTGGGCGTCCTCGATACGGTCCTTGAGCAGCTTGAGCACCAGGAACCCCAGGCCCACACAGGGCAAGCCACCGAGCAAGAACAACCAGTGCCAGCCGCGCATTTGCAGCACACCATCGAGGTGTTCCAGCACCAGCCCGGAGAACGGCGCGCCCACCAGCCCGGCAAACGCCGACGCCAGGAACAGCATCGACGTGATGCGCCCACGGAAGTGCTGCGGGAACCACAACGTCAGGTAATACAGCACGCCCGGGGCAAACCCGGCCTCCATCGCACCGATGATGAAACGCAGGCCGTAGAACTGCCATTCGGCCGTGACGAACACCATAGCGGCCGTCGCCAGCCCCCACGACATCATGATGCGGGCGATCCAGCGGCGGGCGCCGACCTTGTACAGCATCATGTTGCTCGGCACTTCAAAGATCACATAGCCCACCACAAACAGCCCGGCGCCGAGACCATAGGCAGTGTCACTCAGGCTCAGGTCGGCCTGTAGCTGGAACTTGGCGAAGCTGATGTTGATGCGGTCAAAAAACGCGAACAGGTAGCAGACCATGATCAGCGGCATCAGGCGCCAGGCGACCTTGCTGACCAGGGCTTTTTCGGCATCGTGTTCAGCGGCCGGGCGCACGCCGGCCTCCAACGTATTAAGGCTCATCGATTCTCTCCAGCGGACTGCTCGCAGGCGTCCGATTGTTTTTGTTGTCTGGTTACGGCTTACAAGGTGGCGATGTAGGCCGGTGGCGGATGCAGGTCGCAATTGCGCCCGGCCTTGGCCACCTGGCCCGGCAATTCGTGGCCCAGCAAGGCTGGCAATTGCCGCGACATTTTCAGCAGGTGCGGCAGGTCGATGCCGGTGTGGATCCCGACTTCATCACACAGGTTGACCAGGTCTTCAGTGCAGATATTGCCCGACGCGCCGGGCGCAAACGGGCAACCGCCGAGGCCGCCCAATGCCGCATCAAACCGTCGCGCACCGGCCTCGTAGGCGGCCAGCACATTGCACAAACCCAGGCCGCGAGTGTTGTGGAAATGCAGGGTCAGGTCGCTCGCCGGAACACGTTCCAGCACGCGCTTGACCAGGCGCTCGACCTGACGCGGATTGGCCATGCCGGTGGTGTCGGCCAGGCTGATGCCCTGGATGCCCAGCTCGCGGTAGGCGTCGACCAATTGCAGCACGCGGTCCTCATCGATCTTGCCCTCGAACGGGCAACCAAAAGTGGTAGCGATGCTGCCGTTGAGGCGCACCGGGTGCTCGGCAGCAAAGCTCACGATATCGCCGAATGCGGCCAACGAAGCCTCGCAACGCATGCGCATATTCGCCAGGTTGTGGGTCTGGCTGGCGGACATCACCAGGTTCAACTCATCGGCCCGGGACTCGATGGCACGCTGGGCACCCTTGAGGTTGGGGATCAACGCCACGTAGATAACCCCGGGATGACGGGTGATGCCCTGGAACACCTGCTCACCATCGCGCAACGCAGGGATGGCCTTGGGCGACACGAACGAGCCGGCTTCGATCCGGGAAAACCCGGCCATGGACAGTTGATCGATCAACGCGATCTTGTCGACAGTCTCGACCCAGGTCGGCTCGATTTGCAGGCCGTCACGGGGTGAGACTTCCTGCACGACCAGCGCATCGGAATAGTTTTTCATTGCACCACTCCCGAGGATTTCAGGCGTTGAATATCGGCGCCGCTCAGGCCCAGGTCGCCGAGGATTGAATCAGTGTGCTGGCCCAGGCTCGGGCCCTGCCAATTCACCGCGCCGGGGGTTTCCGACAGTTTGGGCACGATACCGGGCATCTTCACCGTGAGGCCGCCGGGCAGGTCGGCGCTGAGCAGCATGTCGCGGGCCTGGTAGTGCGGATCGGCGACGATATCAGCCACTGAATAGATGCGCCCCGCCGGTACTTCGGCGGCTTCCAGGGCACTTAGCACCTCGTCGATGGGCAGGCTGCTGGTCCAGTGGGTGATGGCGGCGTCCAGCAGGCCGCTTTTCGCGGCGCGGCCATCGTTGTGGGCAAACTCCGGCGCTTCGGCCAGGTCGGCACGGCCGATGGCGAGCATCAGGCGCTTGTAGATCGGGTCGCTGTTGCCGGCGATCACCACATAGGCGCCGTCGGCGGTCAGGTAAGTGTTCGAGGGTGCGATGCCGGGCAAGGCGCCGCCGCTGCGTTCGCGCACATGGCCGAGCATGTCGTATTCCGGCACCAGGCTTTCCATCAGGTTGAACACGCTTTCGGCCAGGGACACGTCGACAATCTGGCCGTCGCCCTGGCCGGTCTTGACCCGCAACAGCGACATCAGCGCGCCGATCACGCCGTGCAGTGACGCCAGGGAATCACCGAGGCTGACGCCGACCCGCGCCGGTGGCGAGTCCGGGTTGCCGGTGGTGTAGCGAATCCCGCCCATGGCCTCGCCGATGGCACCGAAGCCCGGGCGGTCGCGGTAAGGGCCGGTCTGGCCGTAGCCGGAGATGCGCACCAGGGTCAGCTTGGGGTTGAGGGCGTGCAGCACGTCCCAGCCCAGGCCGAGTTTTTCCAGGCCGCCGGGGCGCAGGTTTTCGATCAGCACGTCGGCGTCGCCCAGCAATTGCTTGACCAGGTCCAGGCCTTCTGCCGACTTGAGGTCCAGGGCCAGGGACTTCTTGTTGCGCGATTGCAGGTACCACCACAGCGACGTGCCTTCGTGCAGCTTTCGCCATTTGCGAAGCGGATCGCCCTGCCCCATGGCTTCGATCTTGATCACCTCGGCGCCAAACTCGGCCATCAGCCGGGCGGCGAAGGGCGCGGCAATCAGGGTGCCGATCTCGATCACCTTGATACCGCTCAGGGGAGCCGTCATGGGGTGTACCTCTTGTTCTTGGAATGTGGGGCCAAGGCTAGAGGACGCAGGCAGTAGAAATCCAACCGTCAGTTGGCAACGAGCGTTCGCCAAATGCGAACGCTTGAGTAAGGACTGGTTGTGGCGAGGGAGCTTGCTCCCGCTGGAGTGCGTAGCGCTCCCTGGATTTTGGGGCCGCTTCGCGCCCCAGCGGGAGCAAGCTCCCTCGCCACAGCAAGCTCCCTCACCACAGCAAGCGCCCTCGCCACAGGGTTTGCTTACGCCTGCTCCCGCCGCAGGTAATCGAACAACAACCGGCTCACCGGCGACAGCTGCGCCTCGTCACGCACCACCAGGATCAGGCTGCGGTCCGACCAGGCATCCGTCAGCGGCACCGCGTGCAAGCCCAATGCCCGGCCAAACAATTCATAGGCCTTTTGCGGCAGGATGCCGATGCCCATGTTGGCCTGGACCATCCGGCACATGGCATCGAAGCCCGGCACATGGATCCGCAAGCGCAGCACCTTGCCCGCCTCCCGCGCCGCCGCATGGGTGCGCATGTTGATTGAACTGGCGGAATGCAGCCCCACGTAGTCGCTGTCCAGCGTCTCGGCGAACGCCAGGGTCTTGCGCGACGCCAACGGGTGATCCGCCGGCATCAGCACCACCAGTTTGTCCCGGCGATAGGTCACACCGGGCAGGCCTTTGGTATCGGTGTCGCTGGAACAGATGCCCAGGTCCGCAACGCCGTCAATCACACCCTGGACCACGCCATTACTGGGCCGCTCTTCCAGGTCGGCCTTCACCTGTGGATGCAGCGCGGAAAAGTCGCGCAAGTCTTCGGGCAGGAACTGAATGATTGCCGAGAGGTTCGCCAGCATCCGCACATAACCGCGCACGCCGTGACTGTGTTCGCCCAGCTCCAGACCCATCTTCTCGACATTGAACAGCATCTGCCGTGCATGGTGCAGCAAGGTCTCGCCGGCGGCCGTGAGCTGCATGCCCTTGGCCTGGCGCACAAACAGGCTGACGCCTAGCACCTGTTCCAGCTCCATCAAGCGCTTGCTGGCCGCCGAGACCGCGATAGCTTCACGGGCGGCGGCGCGGGTCAGCGTGCCTTCCTCATGCACCGCCACAAACAATTGCAGGGTAATCAGGTCAAGGCGGCGAACCAGGCTTTTGTGCAGCATCTAGGCGCGCTCGGTGGCCAGGCGATTGATATCGGCCTGCTCCACCGCCGGCAGAGGTGCGCCGTGCCGGACGGCCGAGAGCATCGCGCGGCCAACGGTTTCCGTGCTCACCACCCAGGCCGGTCGCACATGGCGCAGCAGCGACAACAACGGGCCGACCACGGTGTAGATGGACTGGTAGAGCGGGGTTTTCGAGCGCACGCCGTGCAACGGCTGGATCACCCCGGGACGGAACAGGTACACCGCCTTGAACGGCAGGCGCAGCAACGCATTCTCGGTCTTGCCCTTGATCCGTGCCCACATGGTTTTGCCGGTTTCGCTGCTGTCAGTCCCGGCGCCGGACACGTAGATAAAGGTCATCTGCGGGTTGAGCCGCGCCAGGGTGCTGGCGGCCACCAGCGTCAAGTCGTAGCTCAAATGGGTGTACTTGGCTTCATCCATGCCCACCGAGGACACGCCCAGGCAAAAGAAGCAGGCGTCAAAACCTTGCAGCAGATGCTCCAGGGGCTGGAAATCAAACATGTCGGCATGCAGCACCTGGTGCAGCTTGCCGTGTTCCTGGGTCAGCGCGGTACGGCCGACGGCGACGACTTCCTGCACGTCACTGGCCAGCAGGCACTCGCGCAACACGCCTTGTCCGACCATGCCGGTGGCGCCGAATAATAGAACTCTCATAAGGTTAGTTCCTAAGCGACAAGCGGTTAGCTTCAGGCTGCAAGGTAGAGACAAACCCACTGGCAACTTGTAGCTTGCGGCTTGCAGCTTACTGCTCAACAGGATCTTTTGCCCCTTGAAAAGCACCACGACCCTCACCATTGCCTGCAGCGCGGCCTTTTTGTCCCAGGTTGGCATCAGCAGCTACCTGCCCGCCGTGCCGGCGATTGCCTTGTCATTGACCGCTGCAGAGGACCAGGTGGCACTGGCCCTGGCGGTGTACTTGATCGGCATGGCGTTGCCGATGCTGCTCTGGGGCAGCCTCGGTGAGCGCCTGGGTAGAAAGCCGGTGTTGCTGGCAGCGTTGGCGTTGTATGCGCTGGCCAGTGCGGCGATTCCGTCCGCCTACAGCCTCGAATCGTTCCTCGGCCTGCGCCTGGTTCAAGGCCTCGGTGCGGGCGGTGTGTCGGTGATGGCGCGGGTGCTGGTTCGTGACAGCTTCAGCGGTGCCCTGTTGGCCAAAGGTTTGTCGTGGCTGGGCATGACGTTCGTGATCGCCCTGGGCATCGGGCAGTTTGTGGGCTCGCTGTTGCAAGTGGCGTTTGGTTGGGAGGCGATCTTTTATGGGCTGGCGGTCGCGGCTGTCGGCTTGATGATTGCGCTGCAACGGGTGGTGTTTGCAAGATTGGAAAAAGCCTCTGGACACGTCTCGGCCTGGCGCATCTACGGCACGATCCTGCGCCATCCGGCGTTCCTGCGGCCTGCGTTGGCGGGCGGTTTGGGTTACGGGGTGATCATCGCGTTCAACACCTGCGCACCGTTGATTTTGCAGGGCCATTTCCAGTGGAGCGCGGCGCAATATGGCTGGCTCGGCTGGCCGATCAGCGCGGCATATCTGGCGGGGGCGTTGATGGTCAATCGCCTCGTCGCCCGCACCGGGCGCCTGTCGATGATGAGTTGGGGCGTGGCGTTGGTGATGTGCGGCAGCGCAACGATGTTGCTGGGCAGCCTGTTTGCCAATGGGCTGGCGATCCTGCTGTGGCTGCCGTATTGCCTGGCGGTGTTCGGCCAATCGATGAGTTATCCCATCAGCCTGTCCCTGGCCAATGATGAATCACCGGTGAGCGGCTCCTACGCCATGGCCTTGAGCGGCTTTATGCATCAGTTGATGGCTGCGGCGATCGGTGGCGTGGCCAGCCTGCTGGCGAGTCAGCAGGCCTGGCCGTTGGCGGTGTTATGCGTGACGCTGGCGGGCGGCGCACTGCTGTGCGTCGCCATGGCCAGGACTGATCAGAACGCGCTGCGGAAGATCTCTTCAATCTGACGCTGATCCGCCCGCCGCGGATTGGTCAGGCCGCAGGCGTCCTTCAGGGCGTTGGACGCCAGCAGCGGGATGTCCTGCAACTTGGCGCCCAGCTCCCGCAACCCGGCAGGAATTTCCACATCCTGGGACAGGCTGCGAATCGCCGCGATGGCCGCCTGGGCGCCCTCTTCCACCGACGTACCCTTGATATCTGCGCCAAGGGCCCGTGCCACATGGCTCAGGCGCTCGGCGCTGACGCTGGCGTTGAAGCTTTGCACATGGGGCAACAGCACCGCATTGCACACGCCGTGAGGCAAGTCATACAGCCCGCCCAACTGGTGCGCCATGGCGTGCACGAACCCCAGGGACGCGTTGTTGAAGGCCATGCCGGCAAGGAACTGCGCGTAGGCCATGTTCTCCCGGGCGGCCAGGTCTTTACCGTCGCGCACCGCAATCCGCAGGTTGGCGCTGATCAGCTCGATGGCCTTGATCGCACAGGCGTCGGTGATCGGGTTGGCAGCCGTGGACACGTAGGCTTCGATTGCGTGGGTGAGCGCGTCCATGCCGGTGGCGGCAGTCAGGCCCTTGGGCATGCCGACCATCAGCGCCGGGTCGTTGACCGACAGCAGCGGCGTGACGTTACGGTCGACGATGGCCATTTTCACGTGGCGGGTTTCGTCGGTGATGATGCAGAAGCGGGTCATTTCGCTGGCCGTGCCGGCGGTGGTGTTGATGGCTACCAGCGGCAGTTGCGGTTTGGCCGACTGATCGACGCCTTCGTAGTCGCCGATGTGCCCGCCGTTGGTCGCACACAGGGCAATGCCCTTGGCACAGTCATGGGGTGAGCCACCGCCCAGTGACACCACGAAATCACAAGCACTCTGTTGCAGCAGCGCCAGGCCTTTTTCGACGTTCTCGACGTTCGGGTTGGGCTTGGCGCCGTCATAGATCACCGAGTCGATGTCTTGCATCGCAAGCTTCTCGGCGATCATGCTGGCCACACCTGCCTTGGCCATCCCGGCGTCAGTGACGATCAGCGCCTTGCGAAAACCATAGTTGCGAATCGCGGTCATGGCTTCGTCGAGGCAGTCGAGGCCCATGATGTTGACGGCGGGAATGAAGAAGGTGCTGCTCATGATGGCTAATCCTTTAAAGTCGTTATGCCTACAGCATCGACCTCGATTGCCTGCGGCATCTTGACCAGGATCAACGCCCGCTCGTGATAAAGTCACCGCCCAGCCGATTTCGAGTAGACCCGCCGCAATGAAGGATTCCCAGGATTTTGATGCCCACCTAGAAGACTGGAACGCTTTGCGCAGCAGTACCGCCATCAGCGGGATCCTGATCGGCAACGGCGCCAGCCGCGCAGTGTGGGAAGACTTTGCCTACGACTCGCTGTTCGAAAACGCCCGCACCGTGGAAGAAAAACCCCTGAGCCAGTCCGAACTCAGCGTGTTTGACGCGATGCAGACCCGCAGCTTCGAGCAGGTGCTGGGTGCACTGAAAACCACCAGCCGGGTCAACAAGGCCCTGGCGGTCAGCTCGGCTGCGCCGCGTAATCGCTATTACGCGATCAAGGAAGCGCTGATCAATACGATCCACAGCGTGCATATTCCGTGGCGCCTGGTGAAGCCGTCGACACTGGCGACCCTCCATCAGGAGCTGGCGAGTTACCCGACGGTGTTCACCAGCAATTACGACCTGCTCAACTACTGGGCGATCCTGCAGGCGCCGGGCATCGATGATCTGTTTCGCAGTGCGGATGCGAGCTTTGACCTGCGCAATACTGCCTGCGACATCACGCGCATTTTGTATCTGCATGGTGGCCTGCACCTGGTGCGTAACCTTGATGGTACGGCGCGTAAATTGCCGACCACTGACAGCACGTTGCTCAGCAGTTTTGCGATCAACAACACGATCAAGACGCTGGATGATGTGCCGTTGTTTGTCAGCGAGGGCAAGGTTGAGGAGAAGCTGAAGACCATTCGCAGTTCTGACTATTTGTCGTTCTGTTACGAGCAGTTGTTGGGCCATGAAGGTGGGCTATGCATCTTTGGGCATCACCTCGGCGCGCAGGATGTGCATCTGGTGCAGGCGATTCGACAGGCGAAGATCAGCACGTTGGCGATTTCGGTGTTTGGCCGCAGTGCGGGGTTTATCCAGCAGCAGAAGCGGCGCTTTGCGGAGTTGTTTGAGGGGATGGAGGTGGAGTTGCGGTTTTTTGATGCGCGTAGTCATGTGCTTGGGAATTCGGGGCTTTCGGTGCCCGTGGAGCGGTGATGGGGGTGGGGTGTACATATCCGTTGCTGCGGTAACGGCCACTTATGGTTCCGCTCTTACAGCGGGTCACTTTTTTACAAACGCCTAAAAAAGTAACCAAAAAACGCTTTGCCCCACCACTCGGTGCCTCGCCTAGGCTCGGCATGCCCGCACTCC
>NZ_JACAPW010000016.1:0-77125 GCF_013385495.1 Pseudomonas sp. F8002
GTGGTTTAACGGGGCGCCCAAGATCAAGATCAAAAGCAGATCAAGAGCACAGCGGCCTACCGGCCGGCTTGAGTGTTGAAGAGCAAAATCAAAAGCTAAAGCGGGCACGGTCAAATGTGGGAGCTGGCTTGCCTGCGATGGCATCAACTGGGTGTACCTGATGCACCGAGGTGTCTGCATCGCAGGCAAGCCAGCTCCCACAGAAAAGCAGATCTGCTTTTGATCTTGATCTGAGCGAACGCGGGTAGTGCAGAGCGGGTAAACCGGCAGGACGCCGTGACCGAAGAAACGGATATGTACACCCGCATGGCGCAGTAATTGCGTCCCCCCCAATCCAACCCCCCAAAAAAGGAGCACCCCCCATGCAACTACGCGCCTTGCGATATTTCCACGAGGTCGCCCGCTGCGCCTCCCTGCGTAAGGCCGCCGAACGTCTTTACGTCACCCCCACCGCCGTCAGCCGCCAGATCGAACACCTGGAACACTTCTTCGGCGCCGCCCTGATTGAGCGCGGCCCCCGCGGCATCCGCCTCACCGCCGAGGGCGAGTGCCTGGCCGAACAAGTCACCTCAACCCTGCGCGGCCTCGACCAGGTACGCGAAGTCATCGCCAGCCGCCAAAGCCAGGTGGCCGGTAACATCAGCATCCATGTGTCAGAAAGTATCGTTTCCACCGTGCTCGCCCCGGTGCTCGCCACCTTCTACCGCGCCCACCCCAAGGTCACCTTCAACATCGTGATCGCCAGCGCCTCGGCCACCCTCGACGCCCTGTGCAGCGGCGAGGCGGACCTGGGCCTGGCGTTCTACCTGCAAGAGCGCGCCGACGTCGAAGTCACCGCCCACTGCCAGTTATGGCACCGGGTGCTGGTCAGCGCCGAACACCCCTTCGCCCAGCGCGACAGCATCGAATTGAGCGAACTGCAAGGCCAGCCCCTGGCGATTCCCGACTCGGCCTACGGCGTGCGCCAGGCCCTGGAAGTGGCGGCAAAAAAACGCGGCGTCACCCTCGAACCGGTGTTCACCACCAGCTCCCTGGAAGTGCAGAAGAGCCTGGCCCGGCAACGGGCAGCGGTGCTGATTTTGCCCCAGGTCGAGGCAGACGTGCGGGACCTGGGCGACGGCCTGGTCGCCGTGCCGATCGCCGATGAAGACCTCGGCCGCATCCGCATCGACCTCTGCGTGTACCGCAACCGCCCCCGCTCGGTGGCGGTGCTCAAGTGCCAGGAAATGCTGGCGGGGGCGATGCAGCGTTGTTCGCTGAACTGAGCCTGAGCCTCAGAAGATGTTGATCGGCACATTGGCGACGAGGCGGAACTCATCGTAGCTGCCGTCAATCTGCCCGCCGCTGGCGCGATGGTTGTAGACGATGGTGCGCAGTACGGTGTTCTTGAGTGTTCCGGACTGAATCACATAGGCCAGCATCAAGCCGTTTTCGTTGTGCTTGGCGCCATCCAGGCTGCGCACGTTGTAGCCGGTGTTGTGGCCGTTGCGGTCGCCATCGTAATGGGTGCCGTCGATGTCCCAACCCTTGGCGTGCCACAGGCTGGCGGTGAGGCCGGGCACGCCGTAGGCGGCGAAGTCCAGGTCGTAGCGCAACTGCCAGGACTTTTCGTTGGGGCCGTTGTAGTCCGAGTACAGCGAGTTGGCCATGTAGTTGCCGGTGGACTCCCACACGTAGTCGAAGTATTCGTTGCCGAATACCTGCTGCCAGGCCAGGGTCAGGCTGTGGGCCAGGTGCGTGGCGGTGAAGGCCAGGCTGGCGGCGTTGTTGTCGATGTAGCCGAGGTTTTTGTCGCCCGAGTCACTGGTGTGGTAGTAGTTGAAGGCGGTCTTCAAGGCGATGTCGCTTTTGTCACCGATGCGGTGGGTCAGGCCGACGTAGGTCTGGTCCCACATGTCTTCGAAACGCGACGCGTAGACGCTGGCTTCCAGCCCGTAACCCGGTTTTACCGTGGCTCCCAGGTAGCTGATGCGTGCGCCGCTGTAGGCGCGGTTGCCGAAGGTGGTGGTGAGCTTTTCGGCACCGGTGCCGGTGCGCGGAATCGCCCGCTCGAAGCTGCCGCCCTGCACCGACAGCCAGTCGAATTCGTTGCTGAACAGGCCCACGCCCTGGAAGCTGGAGGGCAGGGCGCGGTTGTCCTTGTAACGCAGGATCGGATTGTCGGTCATCAGCCGGCCAGCCTTGATCTCGGTGCTGGACAGGCGAAAACGCACGTCGCCCACCCCCAGTCGGCTCCAGGTGGGAATCGCATCGCCGTCGCCGTCCACCAGCACCCGGTCGCCGCCATTGGCCACCTTGCCGTGGCCGCGTTCCAGGTTGACCGCGCTGAAGATCCCCGCGTCCACACCCATGCCAATCAGGCCCTGGGTGTAGCCGGAGCTGTACTTGAGCATGCTGGTCTGCACCCAGGTTTCCCGTACACGCGTGGGCTCGACGCCGCCGGCTTTCTTGATGCTCAAGTGGGTGGTGCGTTGGGTGTGCTGGTTGGAATAGTAGTGGCGCAGGTTCAGGTCCAGGGTGCTGCCTTCGAGGAAGCCCGGTGCGCTGGCCTGGGCGTTTTCCTGGGCGAAAGCCTGGGTGCTGGACGCCAGGGTGACGGCCAGCAAAAGACGTGGATACATGGTAAATCCCCATACAAATCAGACGTAAGGCGACCGTCCCGGCAGGCCTTCAGGTGCTGCCGGTCGGTGGCGAAAAGACGCGGGACAGTGGGAAAAGGTATTCAGCGAACCGAAGCTTCTGTGAGCCGGGTTTCGCGGGCCGGGCTGCCGGGCAGCGGCGGACGGGTTTCCTTGGCGAACCAGGCGGCGGTGAGGCACACCAGGTTGGCGATCAGCAGGTACCAGACCGGCGACATCGGGTCGCCTGTGGTGCCGATCAGCCAGGTGATGATGATCTGCGCAGTGCCGCCAAACGCCGCCACACCGAAGGCGTAGACGATGGAGAAACCGGTGGAGCGCACGGATTTCGGGAAGCTTTCCACCAGCAACACGATCAGCGCCGCGCCACTCATGCCGTGCAGGCCCGAGAGTACCGCCAGGGTCAACAGGAAGGTCGCCGGGCTTGGGTGCTCGGTCATCAGTTGCAGGGCCGGGAACAAAATTAACAGCAACACCACCCGCGGTGTCATCAGGATCGTACGGCGTCCGAAGCGGTCGCAGAGCATGCCGCCAGCCACCGCGCACACGGCCATCGCTGCGCCGGCCACCAGAGTCGAGAGCATCGAGATGCTGGTGGGCAGCTTCAGTTCGGTGAGGGCGAAGGTGGTCATGTAGTTGAGGAAGTACTGGGTGATGGTGCTGCCGGAAAGGATCAGCAACCCCAGCACCAGTGCGCGCCGGTGCTTGCCGCAGACTTCCCGTACCAGGTCGCCGGTGCTGGTCTGCTCGCCGTGGCCGTGGAAGGTTTCGGCGAGGTTGCGGCGGATGTAGATGCCGATCGGCAACACCAGCAGGCCGAACACGAACGGCACGCGCCAGCCCCAGCTGTTGAGGTCTTCCGGGGACATGACCTTGGTCAGGGTGAACCCTACCAGCCCGGCCACCATGGCTGCGACGCCCTGGGCGACTACTTGCCAGCAGGCGTAGGTCCCGCGTTTGTGGGGTGGCGCCGCTTCGAGGATGTAGGTGGTGGCGGGGCCGGCTTCACCGCCCCAGGCCAGGCCCTGGATCATGCGGGTGAGCACCAGCAGGATCGGCGCCGCGATACCGATGGTCTCGTAACCGGGCAATATCGCGATGCTGCCGGTGCCCACGGCCATCATTACCAGGGTCAACAGCATCGCCGGTTTGCGCCCGACGCGGTCGGCGTAGGCGCCGATCAGTACTGCGCCCAGGGGCCGGACGATAAAGCCGATACCGAACGCCGTGACCGACAGCATCAGGCTGACGAAGGCGCTGTCGGACGGGAAGAACGTGTGGCCGATCATCACCGCAAAGGTTGCGTACACACCAAAGTCGAAAAACTCCACGGCGTTGCCCAGGACCACGGCGAAGATGCTCTTTTTGCCGGCGTCCGGGGACGGTGTTTCGGGTGCGTGATCAGGATCGGATCGTGTCAATTGCTCAGTGTGCATACCAGCCCCTCGATTTTAGTTATAGGTCGTCCGAGCTCCAGGCCAAGAGGGCCCGGAGCTGGCGTGTGGGTGGGCAGTTCTTACAGCGTCAAAAGTCAGGAAGGATTCGGCCAGTGGTGGATTGCGCCACGCCAGCTCTCGTAGGTTTTAGCGATTTGCAGCAGCCATTGATCGGCAAAACGCGGGGCAATCATCTGCAGGCCGATGGGCATGCCATCGGCGGCGAAACCGCAGTTGATCGACAATGCCGGTTGCTCGCCCATGTTCCACGGCACCGTGAACACGATGTGTTCGAACGGCAGTTGCGGGTTGTTGCTCGGTGATGGCCACTCGGCCGGGAACGCATTGACCTGGTTGGTGGGGGACAGCACCAGGTCGAGTTCGGTGAACACCTGCGCGGCGCGGCGGCGCATTTCAAAGGTCTGGTTGAAACCCTTTACGGCTTGTACGCCGCTGATCTCGGCGCCCGGCGCGGCCCAGTCGCGGATGTACGGCAAGACCTTGTCGAACTGCTCGCTGCTCAGGGCCGACAAATCGCCCCACTGGCGGGCGCGCCAGAAATGGTCGAGGCCATCGAGTTGTGCGCGGTCCATGATTGGCGGGATCAGCGTGACCTTGGCGCCGTGGGCTTCGAACAGCCGCGCGGCTTGCTCCACGGCTTCACAGACGAAGCCTTCAGGCTGCATGCCTGCGCCGGGTTCAAGCATCAGGCCGACGCGCAGGCCCCTGACCGACAGCGGCTGGTTACTCCACTGGGTGGTGAGCGGCGGAAGGCTGGTGGCATCGCGGGCATCGGGGCGGGCCAGGTGTTGCATCAACAGCACGCAATCATCGACGGTGCGGGTCATGGGCCCGGCGGCGCGGCCGGTGTAGTACGGGTCGATGGGGATGCGCCCCAGGGTCGGCTTGAATCCCACCAAGCCGCACCAGGCGGCGGGCAGGCGCACCGAGCCACCGATGTCGGTGCCCACGTGCAGCGGGCCGTAACCGGCGGCGGCCGCTGCGGCGGCACCGGAGCTGGAACCGCCGGTGTTGTTGGCGGTGTTCCACGGGTTGCGGGTGATGCCGTGGAAGCTCGACAGGCCGGAAGACAGCATGCCGAAGTCCGGGTTGGTGGTCTTGGCCAGGATTATCGCGCCCGCTTCACGCATGCGGGCTGCGGGCGGTGCGTCCCTGAGGGCCGGGGTCAGGCGGGTAGCCGCGCTGCCGAGGGGAATGGGCACGCCTTCGGTGGCGATCAATTCCTTGAGAGTCACCGGTACGCCATCAAGGGCGCCGTTGGGTTGGCCCTTGTTCCAGCGTTCGGTGGAGGCCTGGGCCTGCTGACGCACCTGTTGCGGGTCGAAGGCATAGAGCGCGTTGATCTGCGGCTCCCAGCGGTCGATGTGGGCCAGGAGTTGGTCGTAGTAGTCGATGGGCGCGAGTTGCCGGCTGGCAAATTGCGCCAGCAGTTCGGCGGCCGTAAGGGTATGCAGGTCAGTCATCGAACGCTTCCTTGTGATGGGCCGGCTGGCTCATGGCGGGTTGCAGTAGGAACGACTATATAAACCCCGGTGTGAAGCGGCCATCACAATCGGTGCAGTTCAGTGTTGCGTTTTTGTGTGCACTGAACCCCGAGGCGCAGCCCCTGGATTATTTCAAAACCTCAGGCGCAGGCGCTTGAGGCTTTTGTCGTACGGATGGAGCGGTGATTGAAGAACGGCTCCTGTCGAGGTGGGCGGTTCGTTCGAGCGTGTGAAGTGTTCCAGGTGGTGAAGTCGAAGCGAGTGACGGAGACTACGTTTTCCTGGATGAGCATGATGGGGGCAGGGTGGCTGTTGTCTGAATAACGCGTGCCCAGGTTGACTTCCAGTGTGTCCTTGTCACGGTAGCCGCTGAGCAGGGGCAGAAGAGTGAAGGTGTGGTCCATTCCTTCTGACTCGGTGGGCATGCCCACGAATACGACAATGCCGACATACACCTTTCGATCGTTCAAGCTGAACATGCAAGGCGTGTACTTCTGGATGGATTCTTTGAGCAGGTATTTGAAAGGCGTGCCTTCAAGGATGTTCAAGGCGAGCCGGCAGTTGAGTTGTTCATCGGATTTCAACTTCAGCTGTTTTTTCTTCGCGTTGACATACAGTCTCGCCCAGAGGGAAGGAATGACCAGGGTGGTCAAACCGGTCTGCAGCCAAAAAACCCAAAGTGCGGCATTCTTTTTGTTGGCAATATCGAGCTCTACCAACAGGGCGCCAAGATAGCTGCCGTAGTCTGTTGCAACCTCACGACCTGCAAATGCCAGAGTCAAGGCACTTGCCAGGCTAGCGACGACTAGGCAAACCAGCCCCAGTCGCGCAACCTGTAGATAGAGTAACTGCCCTTCAAAACGATGCAGCCGGCAGTAGTAATAGGGATGCTTGATACACACCAGATAACCGCTGACCAGTAACGGGAAAATGATCAGCAGGCCCATGAATCATTGGCCTCCATTTTGCGGACTTGGCGAATTGCTTCTTTGTAGGCCTCGGATTCCATGACTTCTTCGGCGGAGACTGAAATACCCCATTCTCCCTCAATCCTCATGGTTCTTTTTGACTTGATGGCTTCTACCGTATCCAAGTCATCCTGAGTCGGCTTACCGGCAAACAACGAATACAATCCAAACATGGCGACGACCTCGAAAAGATGTAGTCGTTTTTATAGCAAGCGGCCTTGACCCCCGCCATTGATGGCCGGCGTGCCAGCGTCGCCAGTTCCCGTAGGAAACGTCTCCATTCACTCCAACGGTCTAAAACGTCGGCGGCGTAATCACCCAAATCACCACCGCATCCACCTTCCCGGGGTTGCCATACCGATGGGGCTCACTGCTGGAGAAGCTGAAACTGTCCCCTTCAGCCAGCTGAAAATGCCGCTCGCCCACCCATAACTCAAACGTTCCGCTCAACACATAACCCGCCTCTTCACCCTCATGGCTATAGCTCTGCTGGCTATAGGTGCCCGGTGGAAAGCGCGAGTGCAGCATCTCCAATTGATGATTGGGCAGGGGCGTCAGCAACTGGTCGACGATCCCGTCCTCATAGTGAATGCTCTGGCGATTGTTCCTGCGCACCACAAAACCTTCATCCTCCGCTGCCGGCGTGGTCTCACTGGCAAAAAACCACTGGATCGTCACCCCCAGGCTGCGGGCGATGTTGAACAAGGCCGGGATCGACGGGTAGGCGAGGTTGCGTTCCAGTTGGCTGATATAACCGGCCGTCAATTCGCTCATCTGCGCCAATTCGGTAAGCGTCATGCCCCGGGCCTTGCGCAAGCCGCGGATGCGGGTGCCGAGAAACAGCTGTGGCGGTTGGTCGTTCAAATGTCCCACGCTACTTTCAATCCTTCATAAATCGCCTCTTCGGCGGTACGCGGCGCCAGGCAATCGCCGATCCGCGTGAACGCCACCAGGCCTTCCAGTTCTGCGCCCAGAGTGTCCACCGGCTGGTGGCCCTGGCACAACACCAGGGTGTCGATATTTTCCAGCAGCATCGGCTCGCCGCTGGCGGTGTGTTGCAGGTAGACGGTAGTGTCGTCGCAGCCGTACAAACGGGCGTAAGGGATGATCGGAATGCCCAGCCGATGCAGTTCGCCGGCCAGTTGGTCACGCACGTACAACGGCAGGTTTTCCCCGCAATGGGTGCCGTTCACCGCCAGTTGCACCTGATGGCCGGCACGGGTGAGGCGCTCGGCAATGCCCGGGCCGATCCAGTCGCAACGCCAGTCCACCACGACCACCGAACGGCCCAGTTGCACCTCATCGCGCAGCACTTGCCAGGCATCCACCACCTGTAGCTCGCCGCCGCGTTCGAAGGCCCGCCAGTAGGGCTCGGCGCCGGTGGCGATGATCACCCTGTCAGGTTGTTCGCGTTCCACCAATGGGCGGTCGACGCGGGTGTTGCGCACCACGCGGACCCCGGCCAGTTCCATCTCGCGCTGCAGGTTGGTACTGGCGCCGCCGAACTCGCTGCGTCGGGGCAGTAACTGCGCCAGAAGCACCTGGCCGCCCAATTGGGCACTGGCTTCATACAAGGTCACCTCATGTCCGCGCTGCGCCGCCACCGCTGCCGCTTTCATCCCTGCCGGGCCGCCACCGGCGACCATGATCCGCTGGCGTCGCAGTGCCGGTTGCAGTTGGCCAAACTGCAATTCGCGGCCGGTCTCGGGATGCTGGATGCAGGAGATCGGCAGGCCTTTGTGGAAGTGGCCGATGCACGCCTGATTGCAGGCGATGCACGCCCGTACATCCTCGGCATGGCCGCTTGAGGTCTTGGCCGGCATGCGCGGGTCGCAGATCAGTGCGCGGGTCATGCCGCACACATCGGCCTGGCCGCGTTGCAGCATCAATTCGGCCTCCTGGGGCTGGTTGATGCGCCCGGTAACGAACAGCGGAATCGACAGGTGCGTCTTGAACGTCGCCGCTTCTGCCGCCAGGTAAGCCGGGGCAATCGCCATGGGCGGCACGATATGGATCGCGCCGCCGAGGGAGGCCGAGGTGCCGGCGACGATGTGCACGTAATCCAGGTGTGTTTGCAGCTGTTCCACGGCGGCCAGGGCATCCTCTTCGGTCAGGCCTTCGGGGTCGCGTTCATCGGCAGAAATGCGCAGGCCGATGATGAAGTGCTCGTCGGTTTCGGCACGCACCGTGGCGATGATTTCCCGCAGGAAACGCAGGCGTTGTTCCAGCTCGCCGTTGTAGCCGTCGGTGCGGCGATTCACCCGCGGGTTGAGAAATTGCGCGGGCAGGTAACCATGGCTGGCGACCACTTCCACACCGTCAATCCCGGCCTGATACAGGCGCCTTGCCGCAGCGCCGTAGCCGGCGACGATCTCGTCGATCATTGTCTGGTCAAGGGCGCGCGGCATCACCCGGAAGCGTTCGTTGGGCACCCCGGAAGCCGAGTAAGCCACCGCCAGCAAACCGTCGGCCGACTCCATGATTTCCCGCCCCGGATGGAAAATCTGCGACAGCACCACGGTGCCGTGGGCGTGGCAGGTTTCGGCCAGTCGGCGATAGCCGTCGATGCAGCTGTCATCGGTGGCCATCAGCACATGGGAGGTGTAGCGGGCGCTGTCGTGCACCCCGGCCACCTGCAACACAATCAACCCCACGCCGCCTTCGGCGCGTGCCCGGTGGTAGGCGATCAACTGCTCGTTGACCTGGTTGTCGGTGGGCATCGAGGTGTCGTGCCCGCTGGACATGATGCGATTTTTCAGGCGTTTGCCGCGCAGTACCAGCGGTTCAAAAAGATGCGGAAAGGCATGGGGCGACATGGTGCGGATACTCCAGGCGCTGTTGTTATTATTTTTCTATAGGAGGTCAGCCTCAGTAAAAAATCAACTTGTTTTTTTACTGGCGACTGGATTAGCGTCAACCACATCACCCACCCGCCTGGAGAATAAAAATGCCTGGGGCCACCGAACAACAGCTGCGCGAAGAGCTTGCCGCCTGCTACCGGCTGATCGCGCACTTTCGCATGAGCGATTTGATTTTCACCCATATCTCGGTGCGTATCCCGGGGCCCGAGCATCACTTTTTGATCAACCCCTATGGGCTGATGTTCGAGGAGATCACCGCCTCCAGCCTGGTGAAGATCGGCCTGGACGGACGTGCGGTCGAGGCTTCGGTCCATGGCGTCAACCCGGCGGGGTTTGTGATTCACAGCGCGATTCACGGCGCCCGCGAAGATGCGCAGTGCGTGCTGCACACCCACACCCGCGCCGGCTGTGCGGTGGCGGCCCTGGAATGCGGGCTGTTGCCGGTGAACCAGATTTCCATGGAGTTCTACGGCAAGGTCGCCTACCACGACTACGAAGGCGTGGCGCTGGACATGGACGAGCAACAGCGACTGGTACGCGACCTCGGCGACAAGCCGGTGTTGATGCTGCGCAACCATGGTTTGTTGACGGTAGGGGAGACGGTCAGCCAGGCGTTCCTGCGCATGTATTACCTGGAGAAGGCCTGCGATATCCAGATCGCCGCCCAGGCGTGCGGCAAGCTGATCCTGCCGCCTGCGCACGTGTGTGAGTACACCGAGCGGCAGTTCAATGAGCCAGGCCGGCCACTGGAAGAGGGCGAACTGGCAGACCCGGACGCCATGCAACTGGCATGGGCGGCATTGCTGCGGTTACTGGATCGGGTGTCGCCGGGGTTCCGGGAGTGAGGTAGAGTCGTCCAGCCGACTCAACCCAAGGACACCGCCTCATGACCCAGGAATCCCGTTTCTCCCGCATGGAACCGGAGTTGCGCAAGGCCAATCTGGTGCAGGCGACGTTGGCCTGCCTCAAGCGCGACGGCTTCCAGGGCGCGTCGATCCGCAAGATCAGCGCCGAGGCCGGGGTGTCGGTGGGGCTGATCAGTCACCACTATTCGGGCAAGGATGAGCTGGTGGCCGAGGCCTATCGGTCAATCACCCGGCAGGTCATGGACCTGCTGCGGGATGCGATGGCCAAGGCGCCGCCCAGTCCGCGGGAGCGGCTGTCGGCGTTCTTCCGCGGCTCGTTCTCCCCCGAATTGCTCGACCCGCAACTGCTGGATGCCTGGCTGGTGTTCTGGGGGGCGGTCAAGACGGCCCCGGCGATCAACCAGGCCCACGAACACTCCTATGGCGAGTACCGCACCATCATGCGTTCGGCCTTGGTGGACATGGCCGGGGAGGAGGGCTGGAAGCAGTTCGATGCCGATTTGGCGGCCATCGCCTTGAGCGCCTTGCTCGACGGCTTGTGGCTGGAATCGGGGCTCAATCCCGGCACCTTCACCCCGGAGCAGGGCATCCAGATCTGCGAAGCCTGGGTCGATGGCTTGCAGTCGGGCGGGCGCAAGCGCTTCCAGATCAAACCCTGAACTGACGATTCCGCGCCGCCTGGACGCAATGTCCGGGCCGGCATTTTCCCCTCGAAAAATATTTGCAGTTACCCGATTGCCTCCTTACTGAACACTCGTTTAGTATCGCCCCATATCGCACCCCTCAAGCCAATTAAAATAATTCGAGGATTCCATGACTACAGATCCGTCCGTGCTCACTCAGGTGCAGGCAGGCGTTGCCTGGATCACCCTCAATCGCGGCCCCCAGCGCAATGCCCTGGACATCCCGACACTCAAGCACCTGCATGCCTTGCTGGACGGTTTCAACCGCGACCCGGCTGTGCGCGTGGTGGTACTGACCGGCAGTGGTCGCAGCTTCTGCGCCGGTGCCGACCTTGCCGAATGGGCCGATGCCGAAGCCCGTGGCGCCCTCGAAACCTACGGCTGGACCGAAACCGCCCACGCCCTGATGACCCGCCTGCACACCCTCGACAAACCTACCCTCGCCGCCATCAATGGCACGGCGGTCGGTGCCGGCATGGACCTCACCCTGTGCTGCGACCTGCGCGTCGCCGCGCAATCGGCACGCTTCAAGGCCGGCTACACCAGCATGGCCTACTCGCCGGACGCCGGCGCCAGCTGGCATCTGCCGCGCCTGATCGGCAGCGAGCAAGCCAAGCGCCTGCTGTTCCTCGATGAATTGTGGAGCGCCGACCGTGCCCTGGCCGCCGGGCTGGTGGGCGAAGTCGTTGCCGACGAGCAACTGCATACCCACGTCGCCGAGCTGGCCACGCGCCTGGCCAACGGCCCGACCTTTGCGTTTGCCCAGACCAAAACCCTCATCCGCGAAGGCGCCGGGCGCAGCCTGCCCGAGCAGCTCCAGGCGGAACTCGCCGCCGGCCTGCTGTGTGGACGCAGCGCCGACGGTGCTGAAGCCCTGCGCGCCTCGATGGAAAAGCGCCCACCGAACTTCTCCGGCAACTGATTCCCCTTCAAAACACCCTCGAACGATCGACAGGTAGCGCCATGAATTTCCAGCCCAGCCAAGAACAAGACATGTTGGTGGACGCGGTACGCAGTTTTGTTGCCAAGGAGTTGTTGCCCCACGAGGAGGCGGTGGACCGCGCCGATGAAGTTTCGCCGGAGCTTGCCGCGCAGATTCGTGACAAGGCCATCGCTGCCGGTTTCTATGCCTTCAACATGCCGGAAGACGTCGGCGGTGGCGGCCTGGATTACCTGTCACAGGCGTTGATCGAGCGTGAGTTGTCGAAAGTCTCCTGGGCGCTGCATGTGTTTGTCGCCCGGCCGTCGAAAATCCTCATGGCCTGCACCGGCGCGCAGATTGGCGAGTACCTGTTGCCGTGCGTGCAGGGCAAGAAGATCGACTGCTTTGCCCTGACCGAACCGGGTGCCGGTTCCGACGCCAATGCGATCAAGACCCGCGCCGTGCGCAGCGGTGATGACTTTGTGCTCAATGGCAGCAAGCACTTCATCAGCCACGCCGGCCACGCGGATTTCGCCATCGTGTTTGCCGTTACCGACACCTACGAACACAACGGTCGCCAACGCAATGCCGTGACCTCGTTCCTGGTGGACCGTGGCACGCCGGGCATGACCATTCGCCGGGGGCCAAAATGCGTCAGCAACCGCGGCTACCACACTTATGAAATGTTCTTCGACGACTGCCGCGTACCAGCCTCCAAAGTCCTCGGCGAAGTCGGCAAAGGTTGGGAAGTCGCCAATGCCTGGCTGACCGCAGGCCGGGTGATGGTGGCTGCCAACTGCGTCGGCCAGGCCCAGCGTGCGCTGGACGTTTCCCTGCAATGGGCGGCCGACCGCAAGCAGTTCGGCCAGCCCATCGGCACCTACCAAGGCATCTCGTTCAAGCTCGCCGACATGGCCACGCAAATCCGTGCGGCCGAACTGCTGACCCTGAACACCGCCTGGAAAATGGACCAGGGCACCATGACCGACGGCGAGGCCGGCATGGCCAAGTTGTTTGCCAGCGAAGTACTGGGCAAGGTTGCCGATGAAGCAGTGCAGATCTATGGCGGCATGGGTTTGATGGACGAAGGCCCGGTGGAGCGCATCTGGCGCAACGCGCGGATCGAGCGGATCTGGGAAGGCACTTCGGAAATCCAGCGCCACATTATTGCCCGCGAACTGTTGCGGCCACTGTTGCGTTGATCGGGTCGGAGAACGCTTATGTCCCAGGCTATTCGCGACAATCTCAAGCGCCTGCTGGCGCCCCGTCACCTGGCATTCGTCGGTGGGCGCAGCATGGCCCGTGCCCTCAAGCGCTGCGCCGAGGGTGGTTTTGCCGGCCAGATGTGGCTGGTCAACCCGCAACATGACAGCCTCGATGGCGTTCCCTGCGTACGTCGCGTGGCCGATTTGCCGTGCGGTCCGGATGCGGTGTTTATCGCTACCAATCGCGAGCTGACCCTGACCTGTGTCGCCGAACTGGCGGCCATTGGCACCGGTGGCGCCATCTGCTACGCCTCCGGGTTTGCCGAAACCGGCGCCGAGGGCCAAGCCTTGCAGCAACAACTGCTCAAGGCCGCTGGCGAGATGGCACTGCTGGGCCCCAATTGCTATGGCCTGCTCGATTACCTGCACAGCTCGGCGTTGTGGCCGGTGGCCCATGGAGGCAAGCCGGTCGAGAAGGGCGTTGCGGTGCTGACCCAGAGCGGCAACTTTGCCTACAACCTGTCCATGAGCGACCGTTCGCTGCCGGTGGCCTATATGGCGTCGGTGGGCAACCAGGCGCAGTTGGGGGTTGCCGAGTTGATGGACGTGCTGCTCGACGAGCCGCGCGTTACAGCGATTGGCTTGCACCTGGAAGGCTTGAAGAATGTGCCGGGGTTCGCCCGTGCGGCCCACAAGGCCCTGGAGAAAGGCATTCCGATCATCGCCCTGAAAACCGGGGTGTCACAGATCGGCGCCGAGTTGGCTTTGAGTCATACCAGTTCGTTGTCGGGTTCCGATGCGCTGTACGACAGTCTGTTCGCGCGCCTGGGTGTGATCCGGGTCAGCGGGCCGGTGAGTTTTGTCGAGACCCTGAAGGCGGCGGCCTGCGGTAATCTGCCGGCGGGCAACAGCCTGATCGCCCTGGCCTGTTCCGGTGGTGATGCCGGGTTGATTGCCGACTACGCCGAGCGCAACGATTTGAGCCTGCCGAAGCTCGACGAAGGCCAGCGTGAAGAGTTGGCGCAGGTGCTGCCCAGCTACGCCAACCTGGTCAACCCGCTGGATTTCACCACGGCCATCTGGGGCAACAGCGACGCGCTTAATACGATGCTCGACACGGCACTGCGCACTGAAGCGGATGCGGCAATGCTGGTGCTCGACTACCCGGCGGAATTTACCGGTGAGCGCAAGGAGTGCGACCTGCTGCTGGAGCTGTTTTGCAGTGCGCTGACTCGCCACGGCAAGACTGGCTTTGTCACCTCTGCATTTCCCGAATTGCTCCCGGCCCACGCTCGCGAGCGTCTGCATGCCCAGGGCGTTGCCGCGTTGCAAGGCGTGGAAGATGCGCTGGCGGCCTGGGGCCGGATTGCCGACTATCAAGACAATCGCCGGGCGTTGTTGGCGCGGGGTGAGTCGATACTGGTGCCGCTGTGCCCGCAAGCGCTTGAACAACACGGACAGTCGCTGGATGAATGGGATTCCAAGCAGGCTTTACGGGCTTTCGGCCTGACCACGCCAGCCGGTGTCTTGAGCACTCCCGAGCGGGCCATAGCCGATGCCAAAGTGCTGGGTTACCCGCTGGTACTCAAGGCCGTCAGTGCCGACTTGCCGCATAAAACCGAAGCTGGCGCCGTGGCGCTCAACCTGCAGGACGGTTTCGCCTTGACTGCTGCCCTGGCTCATATGCGCGAGCAAATCGCCGCTTATGCGCCGGATGTGCCGTTCGATCAGCTGCTGCTGGAGTCCATGGCTACGCCGCCGCTGGCCGAGCTGATTGTGGGCATCAAGCGCGAAAACGACTTCGGCCTGGCGCTGGTGATCGGCGCTGGTGGAATCCTCGTGGAGTTGCTCAAGGACAGCCGCAGCCTGCTGCTGCCCACCACCGACGACGCAATCCGCAACGCCTTGCTCGGCCTGCGCAGCGCCGCATTGCTGCAAGGCTTTCGCGGACGGGAAGTGGCCGACATGGAAGCCCTGGTGGCGGCGATTCGTGCGGTGGCCGACTACGCCTGCGCCAACGCCGGGCAATTGCTGGAACTCGATGTAAACCCATTGCTGGTCAATGCCCGGGGCGCCACGGCGGTCGATGCATTGATCCGTCTCGCCCAGGCGTGAAGGAGATGACAATGCAAAGCAAAACCTTGACGGGCGGCCAGGCCCTGGTGCGATTGCTGGCCAACTATGGTGTCGACACGGTGTTCGGGATTCCCGGCGTGCACACGCTGGAGCTGTATCGAGGCTTGCCGGGCAGCGGTATTCGGCATGTGCTGACCCGCCACGAGCAGGGCGCCGGCTTTATGGCCGACGGTTATGCGCGGGTCAGCGGTAAGCCGGGGGTGTGTTTCATCATCACCGGGCCGGGGGTGACCAACGCCGCGACGGCGATCGGCCAGGCGTATGCCGACTCGATTCCGCTGCTGGTGATTTCCAGCGTCAACCACACCGCCAGCCTCGGCAAAGGCTGGGGCTGCCTGCATGAAACCCAGGACCAGCGGGCGATGACCGCGCCCATCACTGCGTTTTCGGCAGTAGCGTTGAGTGCCGAGGATTTACCGGAGTTGATCGCGCGGGCCTACGCGGTGTTCGACAGTGAGCGACCGCGCCCGGTGCATATTTCGGTGCCGCTGGATGTACTGTCGGCGCCGATCAAACGGGACTGGAGCAATGAGGTGGTGCGCCGTCCCGGACGCGGTTTGCCATCGGCTGAAAGCCTTGATCAGGCAGTGGCAAAACTGGCCGCGGCCAAGCGCCCGATGATCATTGCCGGTGGCGGTGCGCTGTTGGCGGCCGATGCCTTGCAGCGCTTGAGTACGCAGTTGGCGGCGCCGTTTTTCAGCAGTGTCGCCGGCAAGGGATTGTTGCCGGTGGAGCATCCGCTGAATGCCGGTTCGACCCTGTGTGTCGAGCCCGGCTGGCAGCTCATCGCCGAGGCGGATGTGGTGTTGGCCATCGGCACCGAAATGGCCGATACCGACTTCTGGCGTGAACGCCTGCCGATTAATGGCGAGCTGCTGCGGGTGGATATCGACCCGCGCAAGTTCAACGATTTCTATCCTTGCGCCGTCGCGTTGCACGGTGATGCCCGGCAAACGACGCTGGCTTTGCTGGAACGCTTGCCAGCCACGCCGCGCAACGCGGATGCCGCCACCGCTGCGGTCGCGACGTTACGCCAGGCAGTCAGCAGCGGCCATGGTCCGTTGCAACGGATTCACCAGGCGATTCTCGACCGCGTGGCCGCCGAGTTGCCCGCCAATGCCTTCATCAGCAGTGACATGACCCAACTGGCCTACACCGGTAACTACGCCTTTCCCAGCAACACCACCCGCAGTTGGCTGCATCCCACCGGCTACGGCACCCTGGGCTATGGCCTGCCGGCCGGTATCGGCGCCAAGTTCGGCGCACCGCAACGGCCCGGCCTGGTGCTGGTGGGCGACGGCGGCTTTCTCTACACCGCCCAGGAACTGGCCACGGCCGTGGAAGAACTGGACAGCCCGCTGGTGGTGTTGCTCTGGAACAACGACGCCCTGGGGCAGATTCGCGACGACATGCTGAACCTGGACATCGAACCCATCGGCGTACTGCCGCGCAACCCGGACTTCGCCGCCCTGGCGCGGGCGTTCGGCTGCACGGTCAGCGAGCCACAGGACCTGGATGAGCTGCAGACGGATTTGCGTAACGGTTTCAAGCGCAACGGCGTGACCTTGATCGAGTTGAAGCATGCCTGTGTGAACCTTTAGAGGAGCAACACCATGAGCGAAAACAACAACAAAATGACTCAAGCGATGCACCGGCGGGACTTCCTCAAGCACAGCGCCGTAGCCGGTGCCGTGGCCGCCGCGTTTTCCATGGGCCTGCCGCTGCCGGCCTTCGCCGAAGAGGCCACGCCCAAGCCCGGCGGCGTGCTGCGCATGGGATTGGCCGGCGGCAGCACCACCGACTCCCGCGACCCGGGATCCTGGGTCGACACCTTCACCTTCGTCGGCTTTTCGGCGGTGTACAACACCCTCACGGAAATCGCGGTGGACGGCAGCGCCATCCCCGAATTGGCTGAAAGCTTCGAGTCGACGCCCGACGCGCGCACCTGGACCTTCAAGCTGCGCCAGGGCGTGACCTTCCATAACGGCAAAAGCCTGACCGCTGACGACGTGGTGGCCTCGATCAACCATCACCTGGCAGCCAACTCCACCTCGGCGGCCAAGACGGTGATCGGCGATGTGGCCAGTGTCAGCGCCAAGGGCAGCGATGCAGTGGTGTTCGAATTGCACTCGGGCAATGCCGATTTCGCCTATGTGGTCGCCGATTACCACCTGGTGATCATGCCCGCCAAGGACGGCGCCGCCGACTGGCAGGCCGGGATCGGCACCAGCGGTTATCGCCTGAAAAGCTTCGAGCCGGGCGTACGCATGGACCTGGAGCGCAACCCTGATTACTGGAAGCCGGGCAGGGCACACTTCGCCAGCGCCGAGCTGTTGGCGATTGCCGACGGCGCAGCGCGAGTCAATGCGCTGGTCACCGGGCAAGTCGACGTGATCAACAAGGTCGACCTGAAAACCGTGGCCTTGCTCAAGCGCAATCCCACGCTGGTCATCGAAGAAACCAAGGGCGCCCAGCACTACACCTTCCCGATGTTGTGCGACAGCAACGAGTTCAAGAACAACGACATCCGCATGGCGATGAAGCATGCGATCAACCGCGAAACCCTGCTGGCCTCGGTGCTGCATGGCTATGGCCTGGTGGGCAACGACCATCCGATCCAGCCCGGCAGCCGCTTCATCAACGCCGCCCTGGAGCAGCGCACCTACGACCCGGACAAGTCGCGATTCTACCTGCGCAAGGCCGGTGTGGAGTCGCTGAAGGTGCGCCTGCAAGCTTCCGATGCCGCCTACACCGGCGCGGTGGATGCTTCGGTGCTGTTCAAGGAGCAGGCGCGCCAGGCCGGGATTGATATCGACGTGGTGCGCGAGCCGGCGGATGGCTATTTCTCCAATATCTGGATGAAGCAGCCGTTCACCACCTCGTTCTGGTACAGCAGCCTGACTGCCGACCGCATGTTCAGCATCGGCTACGCCAAGGGCGCCGCGTGGAACGAAACCCATTGGGATAACGACCGCTTCAACCAGTTGCTCAACGCAGCGCGAGGCGAGATGAACGCGCCGCTGCGCCAGGAGATGTACAACGAAATGCAGAGCCTGTGCCGGGACGATGGCGGGGCGATTGTGCCGTTGTTCGCCAGCTCCGTGGCGGCCCGCTCGAACCGCGTCAGCCATGGACCGCTGACGGCGCCGTATGGGGAACTGGATGGGTTGCGGTTGATCGAGCGGTGGTGGCAGGCGTGAAAATTTCAGAAACGCCACAAATCAAATGTGGGAGCGGGCTTGCTCGCGAATGCGGTGGGTCAGTCTCTATCTGTATTGGCTGACACACCGCTTTCGCGAGCAAGCCCGCTCCCACATTGAACATTTGTCGCCTTCGAGCACATGCCCCACTCATGAGAACCGAACATGAATAGCCTATTCAAACTGGTACTCCAACGCCTCGCCCTTGGCCTGCTGTCGTTGTTCGCCGTCTCGGTGATCATCTTCCTGGCGGTCGGCATGCTCCCCGGTGATATCGCCCAGGCCATGCTCGGCCAGTCCGCCACGCCGGAAACCGTCGCCGCCTTTCGCGCCCAACTGGGCCTGGACCTGCCGCCCCTGAGCCGGTTCGTGCAATGGCTGCTGCGCCTTCTGCACGGCGACCTCGGCGCTTCCCTGGCCAACCAGCGGCCCATCGCCGAACTGATCGGCGCACGCCTGGGCAACACCTTGCGCCTGGCGGCATTGGCCGCGCTGGTTTCGGTGCCCCTGGCGCTGGTGCTGGGGATGCTCGCCGCGCTGTACCGCAACAGCTGGTTCGACCGCCTGCTCAACACCTCGGCCCTGAGTGCGGTGTCGTTCCCGGAGTTCTTCGTCGCCTACCTGCTGATCCTGGTGTTTTCGGTCAAGCTGGGCTGGTTTCCCAGCCTGTCCAACCTGGCGCCGGATGCCTCATTCGCCACCATTCTCGAACGTTCGGTGCTGCCGGTGGCCACCCTGAGCCTGGTGGTGATCGCGCAGATGATGCGCATGACCCGCGCCTCGCTGATCAACCTGCTGGCCAGCCCGTATATCGAAATGGCCCGGCTCAAGGGCATCAGCCAGTCGCGGATTATCTGGCGCCACGCACTGCCCAATGCCCTGGCGCCCATCGTCAACGTGATCGCGCTCAACCTCGCGTACCTGGTGGTGGGCGTAGTGGTGGTGGAGGTGGTGTTTGTCTACCCGGGCCTCGGCCAGTTGCTGGTGGACTCGGTGTCCAAGCGCGATATCCCGGTGGTGCAGGCGTGCAGCCTGATCTTTGCCGCCACCTACATCCTGCTCAATACCGGCGCCGATGTGCTGTCCATCGCCACCAACCCACGCCTGATGCATCCCAAGGGGTAGACCATGAGCCTTCTCACACAACTGGCCCGGGCGCCATTGAGCGCGAAGTTCGGCCTGCTGGTCATCGTGCTGTACGTGCTGGTGGCGTTGTTTGCACCGCTGCTCGCGCCCTATGGCGAAACCCAGGTGGTGGGCGACGGGTTTGCGCCCTGGAGCGGCCAATTCCTGCTGGGCACCGATAACCTCGGGCGGGACATGTTCAGCCGCCTGGTGTATGGCGCGCGCAACACCCTGGGCATCGCTTTTTTGACCACGGTGCTGGCGTTTTTGCTGGGCGGTTTGAGCGGCTTGATAGCCGCGATCAAGGGCGGCTGGGTCGACCAGGGATTGTCGCGGGTGGTGGATATCCTGATGGCGATCCCGCAACTGATCTTCGCCTTGCTGATCCTCAGCGTGGTGGGCACCAATGCCACCTCGCTGGTGCTGGTGATTGCACTGCTGGATTCGACCCGGGTGTTTCGCCTGTCCCGGGCCGTGGCGATGACCGTGGTGGTGCAGGACTTCGTCGAAGCCGCCCGGCTGCGTGGGGAAGGGCTGTGGTGGCTGGTCACCCGCGAAGTGCTGCCCAATGCCGCCGCGCCATTGATTGCCGAGTTCGGCCTGCGGTTCTGTTTCGTGTTCCTGTTTATCAGCGCGTTGTCGTTCCTTGGCCTGGGCATTCAACCACCCACCGCCGATTGGGGCAGCATGGTCCGCGACAATGCGGTGCTGATTACCTTCGGCGACATCAGCCCGTTGCTGCCGGCCCTGGCGGTGGCGTTGATCACCGTCAGCGTGAATTTTGTCGTCGACTGGATGCTGCATAAATCCAGCGGCCTGAAGGAGTGTTGAGGATGGACAAGCCATTGCTGGAAATCCGCAACCTGCAGATTGAAGGGCATTACGAAGACGCCTGGCATCCGTTGATCAAGGGTATCGACCTGACGTTGCAACGGGGTGAGGTACTGGGGCTGATTGGTGAGTCTGGCGCGGGTAAATCAACCCTGGGCCTGGCGGCCATGGGCTTTGCCCGCGATGGTTGTCGCATCACCGGTGGCTCGGTGTGCTTTGACGGCATTCAACTGTTGCAGGCCAAACCCGAAGCCTTGCGCAAGCTGCGAGGACTGCGGATTGCCTACGTAGCGCAATCCGCTGCCGCGTCGTTTAACCCGGCCCACCGGCTGATTGACCAGCATGTGGAAACCGCCGTGATCAACGGTGGCATCAGCCGCGCCCAGGCTGAACGCGAGGCGGTGGAGTTGTACCGCGTGCTGCGCCTGCCCAATCCGGAAACCATCGGCCAGCGTTATCCGCATCAGGTCTCCGGCGGGCAACTGCAACGGGTGATGACCGCCATGGCGATGGCCTGTCACCCGGACCTGATCATCTTCGACGAACCCACCACTGCCCTCGACGTCACCACCCAGATCGAAGTGCTGGCGGCGATTCGCGATGCAGTAAAAACCTTCGGCAGCGCCGCGCTGTATATCAGCCATGACCTGGCGGTGGTCGCGCAGATGGCCGACCGCATCATGGTGCTGCGTCACGGCAAACTGGTGGAGGAGGCCGAGACCCGCACCATGCTCAGCGCCCCGCAGCAGGACTACACCAAATCCCTGTGGGCGGTGCGCAGCTTTCGCACCGAGCCCAAGGCTTGCCCGCAGCAGCAGGTGCCGTTGCTGGAAGTGCGCCAGGTGTGCGCCAGCTACGGGCATCAGCCGGTGCTGCATGACGTGTCGATGAGCTTGCATCGCGGCCAGACGTTGGCGGTGATCGGTGAGTCCGGCAGCGGCAAAAGCTCCACCGCACGCTTGATTACCGGGTTGCTGCCGGCTACGGCGGGGCAGGTGTTGTATGACGGTGAAGCGTTGCCGGCGGACTTTCGCCGGCGCAGCAAGGAGCAGTTGCGGCGGATCCAGATGATCTACCAGATCCCCGATACCGCGCTGAACCCGCGCCAGCGCATCGTCGACATCATCGGCCGGCCGCTGACCTTCTACCTCGGCCTCAAGGGCAAGGCCATGCGTGCCCGGGTCGCCGAGTTGCTGGAGATGATCGAGCTGGATCCGGCCACCTTCATGGAGCGTCAGCCCCGTGAATTGTCCGGCGGCCAGAAGCAGCGGATTTGCATCGCCCGCGCTTTGGCGGCCGATCCGCAATTGATCATCTGCGATGAAGTGACCTCGGCCCTTGATCAATTGGTGGCCGAAGGCGTGCTGAAGCTGCTCAACCGTATCCAGCAGCAGTTGGGCGTGGCCTATCTGTTTATCACCCATGACGTGGCCACGGTGCGCGCCATCGCCGACGAAGTGGTGGTGATGCAGCGGGGCAGGGTGGTGGACCAGGGCAGCCGCAGCGCGATCTTCACCCCGCCGTATCAGGACTACACCGGCTTGCTGTTTTCATCGGAGCCGGAAATGGACCCCGACTGGCTCGACCATTTGCTGGCCAAACGGGCCGCGCTTACTTCTTGAGGAGTTTTTATGAAGGTGTTGATTGTCCACGCCCATCCCGAGCCGCAGTCGTTTACCGCGGCCTTGCGTGACCAGGCCACGGCTACCCTGCAAGCGCAGGGGCATGAGGTGCAGGTCAGTGATTTGTACGCGATGAACTGGAATCCCGTAGCCAGCGCCTCGGACTTCACCTCGCGGGAGAACCCCGACTACCTGGTGTATGCCCTGGAGCAGCGCCTGGGGGTGAAAAGCCAATCCATCGCGGCGGATATCCAGCAGGAGTTGGACAAGCTGCTGTGGGCCGATCTGCTGATCCTCAATTTCCCGATCTTCTGGTTCTCGGCGCCCGCGATGCTCAAGGGCTGGATTGACCGGGTGCTGGTGTCGGGCGTGTGCTACGGCGGCAAGCGGTTTTATGATCAGGGCGGGCTCGCCGGCAAGAAAGCGCTGGTCACGGTCACCCTTGGCGGGCGCGAGCATATGTTTGGCGAGGGTGCGATTCACGGGCCATTGGAGGACATGCTGCGGCCGATCCTGCGTGGCACGCTGGCGTATGTCGGGTTTGAGGTGCTGGAGCCGTTTGTGGCGTGGCATGTGCCGTATATCAGCGCCGAGGCCCGGCAGGATTTTCTGCGCAATTACCAACAGCGGCTGGAAGGGCTGGCGGATGACCAGCCGTTGGTGTTTCCGAAGTTGGCGCAGTTTGATGAGGCTCTTTATCCACTTTAGTCAAGTGAATGAAGATCCAGTGTGGGAGCGGGCTTGCTCGCGAAAGCGGTGTGCCAGTTGATGCATGTGCTGGCTGGACCACCGCATTCGCGAGCAAGCCCGCTCCCACATTTGATCTTCATTGTCAGGCGCGATTGTGTACCCGCAACCGCTCGGCAGCGCTGCGCAGCAGCTGTTCAGTGCCGTCCCAGCCCAGGCAGCCATCGGTGATCGACACGCCGTATTTCATCGACGGGCTCAACGGCTGGCAGCCTTCGAACAGATGGCTCTCGATCATCATGCCGATCAGCGAGGTGTCGCCCTGCAAGCGCTGCTCCAGCACGTCGTTGAACACTGCCGGTTGGCGCAGCGGGTCTTTGCCGCTGTTGGCGTGGCTGCAGTCGACCATGATCCGCGGCGCGACTTTGCTCTTGGCCAGGTCGGCGTGAACCTGGGCCACGCTCTGGCGATCGTAGTTCGGCCCACGATGGCCGCCGCGCAACACGAGGTGAGTGTCGGGGTTGCCCGGGGTCTGGATGATCGCCGGATGGCCCTGGCTGTCGACACCGAAGTGACGGTGCGGGTGAGCGGCGGAGCGCATGGCGTCACAGGCGATGGCCACGCCGCCGTCGGTGCCGTTCTTGAAGCCGACGGGCATGCCGAGGCCGCTGGCCATTTCGCGGTGGATCTGCGATTCGGTGGTGCGCGCGCCAATGGCGACCCAGCTCAGCAGGTCATCGAAGTAGCCGGCAGCCATCGGTTGCAGTAGCTCGGTGGCCACCGGCAGGCCCAGGCGCAGCATTTCACGCATCAGTTCCCGAGACAGGGTCAGGCCGGCGGCCATGTCGTCGCTGCCATCCAGGCGCGGGTCGTAGGCCAGGCCTTTCCAGCCGATCGTGGTGCGGGGTTTTTCGACGTAGGCGCGGATCACCAGCAGCATCTGGTCACTGACTTCATGGGCCAGTTTTTTCAGGTTGCGCGCGTATTCCATGGCCGATTCCGGGTCGTGGATCGAGCACGGGCCGACAATCACCAGCAGGCGTGAGTCTTCACCCTTGAGAATGGCGCGCACGGCTTGGCGATGGGCGTGGATCTGTTCGTTGAGGAATGGGCTCAGGGGCAGTTGGTGCTTGAGCTCAAGGGCACTGGGCAAACGCTGGGTCAGCGCTTCATTGGCGCAGGACAGGGTGGAAACAGGCAGAGCGGCGATCGAGGAGTTCATATTCGGGCTTCCTGGGCAAGCGGCGGGCTGTTCCCGCACGCTCTGCCCTACTGGGGTGTTCGACAATTGGCCGTATTGGCTACGTGTGTTGGCTTGCCACCAATAGGTGACCGATCGGAGGCGGCAGGCTGTCCCGAACGGAGCTTGCTAAATCGCCAGGCGGTGGAGGTGTCGTAGCGGTAATAGGTGGCGTAGTTCATGGCGTGAGTCCTTTAAGTGTTCGGTGTGTGGCAAAAATAATAAGGGCTGAAAAAACAAAACCCCCGGTCGGGGAGCCGACCGGGGGTTAGATTTCTCTGGTAGGCGACCCCTTGAGTAGTGGGCGCCGATTTCAGGTATCAGGCGCGCCAGTGGCTAAACCAATACCCAAAATAAAAGCTGACCAGTGCGCTCAAACCGCTCACACGGGCAGCCACGACCGAACGCTGGGCGCTGGCAGCAGGGCAAACCTGAGTGTGGGTGAGTTGCAACATGGTGTGTCTCCAAATGATGGGGGGAGCTTAACTGAGGCGAGCGGGTGGATTCAATCAGTAATTTCTATTGGGGTTGGGTACTTACGGCTATGACCCCAGTGTCGATATGCTGCACTCACCTCACGATGATTGCCTGGATGCGACCATGACTGCCTTGACGATTGCTGCTGCCCAATCCATTTCCGTTGCAGGCGATGTGCCCGGCAATATCGCTCGTCACTTGGCTTTCATGCGCGTGGCGGCGGAGCACGGCGTGCAGTTGCTGGTGTTTCCGGAACTGTCCCTGACCGGCTATGAACCGTCACTGGCCGCCGGGCTGGCGATCGCGCCCGGCGATGAAGCGCTGGCGCCGCTGCGGGAGATTGCCCGTGAGTTGCGCATCACCGCAGTGGTGGGCATGCCGATTCGCCTGGGGGGCGCCAGTGAGGTGTTGATCGGCGCGCTGGTGCTGGGGCCGGATGGCTCGGTGGCGGTCTATACCAAGCAGCATCTGCATCCCGGTGAAGGCGTGGCGTTTGCTGCGGGGCAGGGCGGGGCGGCCCTTGAATGGGGGGACGACCGGATCGCCCTGGCGGTATGCGCGGATTTTTCCCACGCCAGCCACCCTCGACAGGCTGCCGAGGACGGGGCGAATATCTACGCTGCGGGTGTGCTGATCAGCGAAGGCGGCTACGCGCCGGACACCGCCTTGCTACAGGGCTATGCCGCCGAGCACCGGATGCTGGTGCTGATGGCCAACCACGGCGGCCCATCCGGTGGCTGGGCCTGCGCCGGGCGCAGCGCAATCTGGGGCGCCGACGGTGGTTTGATCGCGGCTAGCCCGGGTGTAGGCGATACGCTGGTGATTGCACGACGCGACACCGGCGGCCAGTGGCAGGGAGAACAGGTGGCAATCTAGGGAGTTCAGGCACATGGCGTTTCAACTGCAGGCCGCGACCAGCCAACACCTGGCCTTCGCCCGGACCCTGACCCACCAGGCCATGGGTAATTATTATCGCCAATACGACTTGTCGTGGTCCGATGCCGGTTTCGATACCGCCTGGGCCGGACGAGAAAACTGGCTGATCTGTCGCGATAACGAGGTGCTGGGTTTCATCAGTATCAGTCGTGACCCCAAGGCACTGTATATCCGCGAGCTGCACATCCTTGAGGCGTTTCGTCATCAAGGGGCTGGCGGCTGGGTTATCGAGCAGATGGTGTACAAGGCGCGCGCGGAAGGGCTGGGTCTTTTACGGTTGACCGTTTTCAAGACCAACCCGGCGCGAAGGCTCTATCAGCGCAAGGGCCTGGAAATCGTTGGAGCGGAGGATTGCTTCTGGCGCATGGAGCGCAATTGCCGGCCGTGACCGGGTGCGAGTACTGCCAGTTCGAGGAAAACAGGCACTTGGTTTTAATAAGCGCATACTCACTTCAAGAAATGACTTCCTGCTCTTGTCTCACGGTTTCGCCCTCAACCGGGATGATTCCGTCCTTCATGCCCAACAGGACCGCCACCTTGTGGGCTTCTCCACGCCGTCCCTTTTTGCGCCCAGCGAGCACTTGATAGGTGGTTGCCGGGTCCACGCCATGTTCCCGGGCGAATGCTTGAACAGATTTTCCTTGGTGTTCAAGCCAAGCCTTGGCTTGTGCAGCCGTGCGAATTCCGGGCATAGTTCAAAACCGTTCAAGTTTGTTTAACAAAGAGATGAGAGTGTCACCTCTTGGGGTGTGCCAAATAGGATCATACATCCAAATGAGTGGAATCGGTTCGCGGTTACGGCAAGAACGAGAGCGACTTGGTCTGTCGCAGAAAACTTTTGGTGAAATAGGAGGCGTGGAAGCCAACGCGCAAGGCAAATATGAAAGTGGTGGTCGGGCGCCCAAGGCGGACTATCTTTCACGTGTAGCGGAAAGAGGTGTCGATATCCTGTACGTGCTGACGGGCACGTCTACTCCTATTCAATTGGATAACCTTAGCCAGCTGGAGGAAAAAGTCCTGGGCAATTACCGGGCAATGTTAAAGGAAGATCAGGATGCAATCCGGCGGTTGACCACTACGCTGGCCGAGCATTCAGCTTCAATGAATGGAAAAACAAAGCTCCCCCTCCAGGAATCCTGACCTTTTTCTCAGGAAATTCGGCCGCCTACCGCCCGGTAGACGGCCATTGTTCATTGAAACTCTATATATATGACGCTTGCGGCTAGGTCTGCGCCGTGGTTTTTTGCTAAGGTGTTCAGCAACCTATAAGACCATATCGCGAGGTGTCTGCTTGATTAGGGTGCTAGTAGTCGATGACCATGATCTCGTTCGTACAGGCATTACACGAATGCTGGCTGACATCGATGGCCTGCAAGTAGTCGGCCAGGCCGAGTCAGGGGAGGAATCCCTGATCAAGGCCCGGGAGTTGAAGCCCGATGTGGTTTTGATGGACGTCAAGATGCCCGGGATCGGCGGTCTTGGCGCCACTACGAAGTTGTTGCGCAGCCATCCGGATATCAAAGTCGTGGTAGTGACCGTGTGTGAGGAAGATCCTTTTCCTACACGGTTGCTACAAGCGGGCGCTGCCGGCTATCTGACCAAGGGCGCGGGCCTGGCGGAAATGGTCCAGGCCATTCGCCTGGTGTTTGCCGGCCAACGCTACATCAGCCCGCAGATTGCCCAGCAGTTGGCGATCAAGTCGTTCCAGCCCACCAGCGACTCGCCGTTCGATGCGCTGTCGGAGCGGGAAATCCAGATCGCCCTGATGATTGTCGGCTGTCAGAAAGTCCAGTCGATTTCCGACAAGCTGTGCCTGTCGCCGAAAACCGTGAACACCTACCGTTATCGGATTTTCGAAAAGCTTTCCATCAGCAGTGATGTTGAATTGACCCTGCTGGCGGTACGCCACGGCATGGTAGACGCCAGCGCCTGAAATGACAGCCTCTGAAATTAAAGTGCTGTTCGATCCGAGTGCGTTCCTTGCAACCTGCAGTGGCCGTCCTGGCGTGTATCGCATGTTCGACAGCGAAGCGCGCCTGCTCTACGTCGGTAAAGCCAAGAACCTGAAAAGCCGCCTGGCGAGTTACTTCCGCAAGACGGGCCTGGCGCCGAAGACCGCGGCGCTGGTGGCGCGTATCGCCCAGGTGGAAACCACCATCACCGCCAATGAAACCGAGGCGCTGCTGCTTGAGCAGACGCTGATCAAGGAATGGCGGCCGCCCTACAACATCCTGCTGCGTGACGATAAGTCCTACCCGTACGTGTTTCTCTCGGACGGCGACTTTCCGCGTCTGAGCATCCATCGCGGCGCCAAGAAGCAGAAGGGCAAGTACTTCGGGCCTTACCCCAGCGCCGGCGCCATCCGCGAAAGCCTGAGCCTGCTGCAAAAGGCGTTTTTCGTGCGCCAGTGCGAAGACAGTTTCTACAAGAACCGCAACCGCCCGTGCCTGCAGTACCAGATCAAGCGCTGCAAGGCACCGTGCGTGGGCCTGGTTGAGCCTGCGGAATATGCCGAGGACGTGCGTCACTCGGTGATGTTCCTCGAAGGCCGCAGCAATGCCCTGGCCGATGAGCTGTCCGGCGCCATGGAGCAAGCGGCCAGCACCCTGGATTTCGAGCGCGCCGCAGAGCTACGCGACCAGATCTCCCTGCTGCGTCGCGTGCAGGACCAGCAGAGCATGGAAGGCGGCACCGGTGACGTCGACGTCATCGCCGCCTTCGTCAACCCGGGCGGCGCCTGTGTGCACCTGATCAGCGTGCGCGGCGGCCGGGTGCTGGGCAGCAAGAACTTCTTCCCCCAGACCGGTATAGAAGAGGAGGTCGCCGAAGTCATGGCGGCGTTCCTCGGCCAGTACTACGTCAGCAGCCCCGAGCGCGACCTGCCGAGCGAACTGATCGTCAACGTGGTGCACGAGGACTTCCCGGCGCTGATCGAAGCGATTCACGAACTGCGTGGCCGCGAGCTGGACATCAGCCACCGCGTGCGCGGCACCCGTGCGCGCTGGCAGCAGTTGGCCGTGACCAACGCCGAACAGGCGCTGGGCGCACGCCTGGCCAACCGCCAGCACGTCGCCGCGCGGTTTGACGCCCTGGCCGAAGTGCTCAAGCTCGACGAGCCGCCCCAGCGCCTGGAGTGCTACGACATCAGCCACTCCAGCGGCGAGGCCACCGTGGCTTCCTGCGTGGTGTTCGGGCCGGAAGGGCCGATCAAGTCCGATTACCGGCGCTACAACATCGAAGGCGTCACCCCGGGCGATGACTATGCCGCCATGCACCAGGCCCTGACCCGCCGCTTCAGCAAACTGAAGGACGGCGAGGGCAAGCTGCCGGACATCCTGTTGGTGGATGGTGGCAAGGGCCAGCTGTCCATGGCCCGCGACGTACTCAACGAACTGGCGGTACCCGACCTGATCCTGCTCGGCGTGGCCAAGGGTGCCACCCGCAAGGCCGGTTTTGAAACCTTGTACTTGAATGATGCAGCCCATGAGTTCACCTTGAAGGGCGATTCCCCGGCGCTGCACCTTATCCAGCAGATCCGCGACGAAGCCCACCGTTTCGCCATCACCGGCCACCGTGCCCGACGTGGCAAAACCCGGCGTACCTCAACCCTGGAAGGGGTGGCAGGGGTCGGGCCGACACGGCGGCGGGACTTGTTAAAACATTTTGGTGGCTTGCAGGAGCTGTCCCGTGCCAGCATCGAAGAAATAGCCAAAGCTCCCGGTATCAGTAAAAAGCTCGCAGAGTTGATTTATGCAAATCTGCACAGCGAGTAGAATGCCTTCTCACCTCGTAGCCAGTTGTGCCGATGAATATCCCTAATCTGATCACCGTACTACGCGTCCTGCTCATACCGATTTTCATATTGCTGTTTTACCTGCCGTACGAATGGAGCTACATGGCATCCAGTTCGGTGTTTGCCTTCGCAGCCGCCACCGACTGGCTGGACGGTTACCTGGCCCGTCGCCTGGAACAGAGCACGCCGTTTGGCGCGTTCCTGGACCCGGTGGCCGACAAACTGATGGTAGCGGTCGCCCTGGTGCTGCTGGTGCAGGAACACGGCAACCTGTGGCTGACGTTGCCGGCGGCCGTGATCATCGGTCGCGAGATCGTCGTCTCCGCCCTGCGGGAGTGGATGGCCGAAATCGGCGCCCGAGCCCACGTGGCCGTGTCCAACATGGGCAAATGGAAAACCGCGGCGCAGATGCTTGCCCTGGTGATCCTGCTGGCCAACCCGTCGGATTTCTCCTTCTGGGTATTGCTGGGCTACGCCTTGCTGCTGATCGCCGCGGGCCTGACCTTGTGGTCCATGCTGCAATATTTGCGCGCCGCCTGGCCGCATCTGCGCACCGAGGTTGAAAAGAAATAAAACTTTTTTGAATCAAGGGGTTGACGGGTGATGAGGATTCTATAGAATGCGCATCACCAAGACGCGGGAATAGCTCAGTTGGTAGAGCACGACCTTGCCAAGGTCGGGGTCGCGAGTTCGAGTCTCGTTTCCCGCTCCAAACACAAAGAAAAAGCCACTCAATAGAGTGGCTTTTTTTTGCCTGGGATTTAAGGAATAGACGCTTCGGCGTCTTTTTTCGTTTCTACGCAAAACTACTGAAATCCGTCTCCAGCCACTTTTTTAAGTACTTTTTTGAGTACATGGAATACGGGCAGTGGGCACAGCGGTTTTTGGGCGGAGCACCCCGGTCCGGCATCGTATACATCTCCTCGACCCGAAGCACATGCCGCATTCCCGCCACCCGAAACAACAACGCCGGCAAGTGCCGGCGCTGTGTGCGGTTCAGGCATTACCCTCAGCGAAATGCTGGCACCACGTGCTTGATAAACAGCTCAAGGGATTTTTTCTTCTCCGCGTGGGGCAAGCTGTTATCACACCAGAAGCTGAACTCGTCCACACCCAGCTCCTGGTAGTACTGGATGCGCGGGATGATTTCTTCAGGCGTGCCAATCATTGCGGTCTTGTGCAGGCTTTCCAGTTCAAACTCCGGACGCCCGGCGAATTTTTCTTCCGGGCTCGGGTCAAGGAAGCCGTTGACCGGCACGGTCTTGTTGCCGAACCAGGCATCAAAGGTGCGATAGAATCGGGCGATTGCCTTGGCCCCGACTTTCCAGCCGTCAGGGTCGTCTACCGCGTGCACGTGGGTGTGACGCAACACCATCAGTTGTGGGCGTGGCACATCCGGGTTGTTGTCCAGGGCAGCCTGGAATTTATTTTTCAGGTCGAGGACTTCTTCGTCGCCCTTCATCAACGGCGTGACCATCACGTTGCAGCCATTAGCTACCGCAAAGTTATGCGAGTCCGGGTCGCGTGCGGCAATCCACATCGGCGGGTTGGGCTGCTGGATCGGCTTGGGCACGCTGGTGGAGGTGGGGAACTTCCAGATGTCGCCGTCATGGGCATAGTCGCCTTTCCACAACGCACGTACCACCGGCACCATCTCGCGCAGCGCCTGGCCGCCGGATGAGGCGGGCATGCCGCCGGCCATGCGGTCGAACTCCACCTGGTAGGCACCACGGGCCAGGCCGACTTCCATGCGTCCGTTACTGATCACGTCGAGCAGCGCGCATTCGCCTGCCACCCGCAGTGGGTGCCAGAACGGCGCGATGATGGTACCGGCGCCCAGGTGAATGGTGGTGGTTTTGGCCGCGAGGTAAGCCAGCAGCGGCATCGGGCTGGGCGAGATGGTGTATTCCATGGCGTGGTGTTCGCCAATCCAGACGGTGCTGAAACCACCGGCTTCCGCCATCAGGGTCAGTTCGGTCAAGTCTTCGAACAACTGGCGATGGCTGACACTTTCATCCCAGCGTTCCATGTGCACGAACAGGGAAAATTTCATGACGCTTACCTCGGATCTATTGTGATCGGCCTGTCGACTGCGGGCCCTTAGGTGCTCTCGCCAATGTGAAGCTTGCCAGTGATGAAGGCTATTCGGCGGATTGATTGTTGGTATACCATAATACGGAATATCTGCAAAACTTTTCTCTCCAGCGGTCGCACATTCACTTCACAAGGAAGGCGAGCTAGATGAACATAAAACAAAAATTGATCCTGGCCTTTGCGGTGATCGCCAGCCTGCCAGTCATTCTGGTGGCAGTGATGATCATCCTCAACGTGCGCCATGAGGCACGGGACGGCTTTATCGACGGCAGCGAACGCGAGATTCGCCAGGTCGACAATGCCATGCAATTGTTTTTTGAAGGTATCAGTCAGAACGTCGCCTACCTGGCGGCGCATCCGCAGTTGCAAAGTATCAACGGCGATGTGAAACGCTATCTGGCCAGCGACGCCGCCCAAGTCGCACTCGGCGAGCGCGATCAGCAGTTGTTCAAGCTGTTCGAGGGCCTGGCCAAGAGTCATTCGGCCTACACCTACCTGTCACTGGGTACTGAAGATGGCGGCTATGTATTCTGGCCGGGTGACCCGAAGCTGGCGAGCTACGACCCGCGCACCCGGCCCTGGTACAAGACGGCCATGGCGCAACCGGGCAAGACCCTGCGCACCGAGGCGTATTACTGGGCCGCCGATGACGTGGTGCTGGTCAGTACGGTGCGAAGCTTCAATGACCGCCAGGGCAACGCGAGCGGGGTGGTGAACATCGATGTTTCCCTCAAGCAACTGACCGACCTGGTCAAACAGATCAAGCTGGGTGACAGCGGCTACCTGATGTTGATGGAAGCCAATAACACCGTGTTGGTGGACCCGAATGACCCGTCTCACAACTTCAAGAAACTTAGTGAGTTGGGCGAGGGTTACCGGCAGTTGAGCGAGGCTGGGCAGGGCCTGGTGCAGGTCGAGTTGGCAGGCGAGCGCTACATGGCGTTTGTCTGGCCGTCCAGGGCATTGGGCTGGCGGTTTGTCGGGGTGGTGCGGGAAAGTGAAGTGATGGCCGGCGCGGCGCGCCTGACCTGGCTGATCGCGGCGATCGCCCTGGTGTGTGCCGTGTTGTTTGCAGTGGTGGGCGCCTGGTTTGCCGGGCTGATCGTCAAGCCGATTCGTGGTGTGGCCAGCGGCCTGGAAGGCATCGCCCAGGGCGAAGGAGACCTGACGGCGCGTCTGCCGGTAAAAGGGCGAGACGAGACGGCACAACTGGCCGGCTGGTTCAACCAGTTCCTCGAAGCGATCCGCACGCTGATCCAGCGCATCGGCCAGGCGGCCGGGCAGATCCACAGCAGTTCGGGGAGTGCCATGGAGGTCTCGGTGGAAATGGCTGAGGTCGCCTCACGCCAACGGGAGGCCGTGGACATGGTGTCCACCGCGTTTCATGAGATGGTCGCCACCTCCAATGAAGTCGCGCGCTCCTGCAGCCAGGCCGCCGACTCTGCCGACAACGGACAGCGCCAGGCGCACACCGGCCAGCAGCAGATCGACGCAGCAGTGAGCAGCGTAGGGCGCCTGAGTGAGGAAATCGGCCACTCCGCCCAGTCCATGGAGCAACTGGAAAAAGACAGCAACGACATCCAGTCGATACTCGGCACCATCCGCTCCATCGCCGAACAGACCAACCTGCTGGCGCTGAACGCTGCCATCGAAGCCGCCCGAGCCGGTGAACAGGGGCGTGGTTTTGCCGTGGTGGCAGACGAAGTGCGGGCCCTGGCCAAGCGTACTTCGGACTCCACCGGCGAGATCGACGGGCTGCTGGGCAACCTCGCCCGGCGTACCCATCAGATGGGTAAACAAATGCATGCCAGCCTGGAGGTGTCCCAGGAAACGGTGGTGTCGATCAACGACGCACGGGCCAGTTTTGGGTTGATTCGCGAGTCGGTGGACGTGATCCGCGACATGAATACGCAAATCGCAACGGCTGCCGAAGAGCAGCACCAGGTGGCTGAAGACATCAATCGGCACATCAGCCAGATTCACGGGGATGCACAGTTGGTGGCGAGCCTGGCTGATTCCACGCGCCAGGATGCGCAGCAATTGACGACGTTGTCTCAGACGTTGAATCAGTTGGTCAGCCGCTTCCGCACCTGACCGGTGGGCGCCCGGGCTGCCGGGCGCCTGCAACGGTAACGATCAGGCAATGGCGGGCAGGGCGCCCATCTTGCCGTGGCAATACACCAGTGGCCCGGCGTTCTGCCGGGGCACGATCAGGTTCTTCACCGCACCGACCATGATTGCATGGTCACCGCCTTCATACTCACGCCACAACTCGCACTCGATCACCGCCGTGGCATTGGCGAGGATCGGGTTGCCCAGTTCACTCAACGTCCATTCGATGCCCTGCGCCTTGTCTTTGCCCTTGCGCGCAAAAGCATAGGCTTCGCTTTGCTGCCCACCGGACAGCACATGAATGGCAAAGCGCTGATTCTTGATCAGCACCGGATAGGAGTCGGAACTGTAGTTGGGGCAGAACAGCACCAGGGCCGGCTCCATGGACAACGAGCTGAACGCACTGGCGGTAAGTCCGACTATCTGCCCGTCATCATCGAGCGTGGTGATCACGGTGACTCCGGACGGAAACGAACCCATCACTTGTTTGTAGATGGCGGCATCGATCATGGGACGGTCCTCGTAGGGTGAAGCGGATTTTATAGATTTGTAGGTCTGATGGTATACCGTAATACGATCTAATCAAGGGCTTTTTCAGGCGGCCGATGAACGTTGACCTTTGGTCTTATAGCCAATGAATACGGGGGTTAGCCCGCTGAATGAAGAGGGGCCGTGTGGCACAATAGCGGATCAGATGCGTGCCAGGACTACGGATCAGTCTTGTGAAAATGTTGGAATACCATAATATGGTGTTCGTATGGGGGTGGCCAGAGAGCTCCCCCGGTTTGGCGTCAAACAACTATAAGATCAGACAAACGCGAGTTCATTTCCATGCCCCAGATGTCCCGGCAAGATCCCCTGATCGAGAATCACACGGTCGATTACGTCCCCCTCGCGGAGCGCCATGGAAAGGCCCGCGACCTGTTCACCCTATGGTTCAGCACCAACATTGCACCGCTGCCCATCGTCACCGGCGCTATGGTGACTCAGGTGTTCCATCTCAACCTGGTGTGGGGGCTGCTGGCGATTGCCCTCGGGCACATGCTCGGCGGTATTGTCATTGCCCTCGCGTCGGCCCAGGGCCCGCGCATGGGCATCCCGCAGATGGTGCAGAGCCGGGGTCAGTTCGGGCGCTACGGAGCGCTGCTGATCGTTTTCTTCGCGGCCCTGATCTACATTGGCTTTTTCATCTCCAACATTGTGCTGGCGGGCAAGTCCATCGTCGGCATCGTGCCGTCGGTACCGGTGCCGGCCAGCATCCTGATCGGCGCGCTCAGCGCCACGGCCATTGGCGTGATCGGCTATCGCTTTATCCATACCCTGAACCGCATCGGCACCTGGGTGATGGGCAGCGCATTGCTGGCGGGTTTCCTCTACATTTTTTCCCACGACCTGCCGGCAGACTTCCTCACCCGTGGCGGCTTCAATCCGGCCGGCTGGCTGGCGACGGTGTCGTTGGGAGTGATCTGGCAGATCAGCTTCTCCCCCTATACCAGCGATTATTCGCGCTACCTGCCGGCTGATATCGGCATCACCCGACCCTTTGTCGCCACCTACCTGGGGGCCACTCTCGGCACCATTTTGTCGTTCTCCTTTGGCTTGGTCGCCGCCCTGGCGACACCCGAAGGCACTGAGGCGATGGTCGCGGTCAAGCAAGCCACCGGCTGGCTGGGGTCGATCCTGATGGTGCTGTTTCTGCTCAATATCATCAGCCACAACGCCCTGAATCTGTATGGTGCGGTGCTGTCGATCATCACCTCGATCCAGACCTTCGCCAGCCAGTGGACACCCGGCATCAAAGTGCGTGTGGTGCTGTCCAGCGTGGTGCTGGCCGGATGCTGCGTGGTGGCATTGGGCGCGTCGGCGGACTTCATCTCGCAATTTATCGGCCTGATCCTTGCGCTGCTATTGGTGCTGGTGCCGTGGGCGTCGATCAACCTGATCGATTTCTACATCATCAAGCGTGGCGCCTATGACATTGCGTCGATCTTTCAGGCGGACGGCGGGGTTTACGGACGCTTTAACCTGCATGCGATCGTGGCGTATTTCATCGGCATCATCGTGCAACTGCCGTTTGCCAATACGTCGCTGTACGTGGGGCCATGGGCCAATCTGGTAGAGGGCGCAGACCTGTCGTGGCTGGTGGGGTTGGTGGTGACGTGTCCGCTGTATTACTGCCTGGCGACGCGCGAGCATAGCCGGAAGATGAGGACGGTAAAGTTGGGCTATAGCGACTGATCATCGAATGAACTGAAATGCCCGGCCAATGCCGGGCATTTTTTTATCTGCGGTTAAGGCCTGCCGATGCAGCCGTATCCTTGTAGCAAGCTGGCTTGATGATCAATGACATCCGGCCAGGTCCATTGTTAGCAGGCAAAAAAAAGGCCGCCACAACCCGACGTTGTGGCGGCCCAAGGGTGACTCAATGGGCGCCGGCGGCCTTGTTCAGATCGCTTTCAGCCCATGCGGTATAGACGCAAGCATCCGCCGTGGCCCAGCGCACGCGCACCGGGTCGCCGGCCTTGAGTGGCATGCCCGCAGCAGACAACGCCTTGACTGTCATCGAGGTGCCGCCAAGGGTTTTCACGGTGCAGGTCTGGCTTTCGCCGAGGAACAGCACCTCGCCTACAATCGCTGACACCTCATTCCAACCCGCCGCCAATGCCTGCTCGGTAGCTTGCTCGACACTCAGCGCCAAGGCTTTTTCCGGGCGTACCATCAACAGCACCTCCTGCTCGGTTTGCAAGCCGCTGGTCAGGCGGATCGACAGCGATTGGCCTTCAAACGATGCCACCGCATTCCCCTGCGCCTTGAGCTTGAGGAAGTTGGAGTTGCCGAGGAACGAGGCTACAAACGCATTTGGCGGGTTCTGGTACAGGTCGAAGCCACTGCCCAGGCCGACAATCTTGCCGTGGCTGAAAATCGCGATGCGCTGGGACAGGCGCATGGCTTCTTCCTGGTCGTGGGTGACGTAGACGATGGTGATGCCCAGGCGCCGATGTAATTGGCGCAGTTCGTCCTGCAGGTCTTCACGCAGTTTTTTGTCGAGGGCGCCGAGGGGTTCGTCCATCAGCAGGATGCGCGGCTCGTACACCAGCGCCCGCGCGATGGCGACGCGTTGCTGCTGGCCGCCGGAGAGTTGCGAAGGGCGGCGATGGGCAAATTGCTCAAGCTGCACCAGCTTGAGCATGGCGTCGACGCGCTTCTCGCGCTCGGCGCTGGCCAGTTTGCGAATCGCCAGGGGGAAGGCGATGTTGTCGCGCACCGACAAATGCGGGAACAGCGAGTAACGTTGGAACACCATGCCGATGTCGCGTTTGTGCGGCGGCACATTGACCAGGGATTGGCCGCTCACCAGGATCTCGCCGCTGCTTGGCGCTTCAAAGCCTGCGAGCATCGACAGGGTGGTGCTTTTGCCAGAGCCGCTGGAGCCGAGGAAGGTCAGGAATTCGCCGTCCTTGATGTCCAGCGAGATGTTATCCACGGCGGCAAATTCACCGTAGTACTTGTTCAGGTTGCGCAAGCTGACCAGGGGTTGGCCATGGTTTTGCGCGGTATCTTGGATCACTGCACTCATGTCTTGCTCCTGGGCGCTCAAGCGCGGGTTTCTGTGCGCCGGCGAAGGGCGGCGGCGATGACCATGACGAGCACCGAGAGGCCGATCAGCAACGTCGAGGCGACGGCAATCACAGGCGTCAGGTCCTGGCGCAGGGTGGTCCACATTTTTACGGGAAGGGTTTGCAGGGTCGGGCTGGCCATCATCACGCTGAGCACCACTTCGTCCCATGAGACGAGAAAGGCGAACAACGCGCCGGCCACCATTCCCGGGCGAATCGCCGGGAATGTCACCTTGAATACGGCCTGCAGGCGCGATGCACCGCAGATCACCGCCGCATCTTCAATCGATTGGTCGAACAGCTTCAGCGAGTTGATGATCGAGATAATGGTGAACGGCAGCGCGACAATCACATGGCTCACTACAAAGGCGAACATCGTGCCGGTATAGCCGAGCTTGAGGAACAGTGCGTACACCGCCACCGCGATGATCACCAACGGCACGATCATCGGCAGGGTGAACAGGCCGTAGAGCAACTCGCGGCCAGGAAATCGCCCACGCACCAGGGCAAATGCGGTGGGCAGGCCCAGCGCCACGGCGAACACGGTGGTCAGTACCGCAACCTTGAGGCTCGCTACCGCCGCGTTCATCCAGTCGGCATTGGAGAAGAACTGGCCGTACCATTTCAGCGTCCAGCCCGGTGGCGGGAACACCAGCCATTGGGACGAGCCGAACGACAGCAACACGATGAACACGATCGGCAACAGCAAGAACAGGCCAATCATGCCGGTGGTGGTGTAGAGGCCCAGGCGCATCCTGCGGCTCATGGCATTGGAAGTCAGGAGCATGACGGCTTACCTCGCGTTGCTGGCGCCAACCGGGGATTCCGGCTGAAGCTTCAGGTAGAAGTAGAACAGCACCAGCGTGATAAAGATCAGCAATGCGGCGCCGGCACTCGCCAGGCCCCAGTTGAGGAACGACTGCACCTGCTGGATGATGAACTCAGGCAGCATCATGTTCTGCGCGCCGCCGAGCAGCGCCGGGGTGACGTAGTAACCGAGGGACATCACAAACACCATCAAGCCGCCGGAAAACAACCCCGGTCGGCACAGCGGCAGGAACACCCGGAAGAAGTTGGTCCCAGGGCTGGCACCGCAGATGGAGCCGGCCTGCAGGATCATCGGGTCGATGGCCTGCATGGTTGCCTGCAATGGCAGCACAATGAACGGGATCATGATGTAGCTCATACCGATCACCACGCCGGTCAGGTTGTGCACCATCTCCAGCGGCTGGTCGATGATGCCCATCGCCATCAGTGCCTTGTTGATCACCCCGGAGGCTTGCAGCAATACCAGCCATGAATAGGTGCGGGCGAGCAGGCTGGTCCACATCGACAGCAGCACGATGTTCAGGATCCAGCGCCCCCAGCCGCGTGGTACCAGGGTAATCACCCAGGCCAGCGGGAAGCCCAGCAACAGGCTGAACAGGGTCACCAGGCCGGCCACCGAAAAGGTATTGAGCAGTACCCGGGCGTATGCCGAGTTAGCGAACAGTTGCTCATAGTTGCCAAGGCCCGGTACGGGCTCCAGCACGCCGCGCAGCAACAGGCCGATCAGCGGCGCGAGGAAGAACAGGCCGAGGAACAGCAGCGCCGGGATCAGGTTGCTCGACCCCCGCCAGCGCTGCGCCAGGGATGGCGCACCTGGTTTGCAGGAAACTGCGCCAGCAACGCCGAGGGCGCTCCCGGTCGGCGTGGTTGCCGTCATTTTCATTTGACTAGCCATTCATTCCACCGTGTCGCAATGGCCGGACCGTTCTTGGCCCAGTAGGCGAAATCGAGGGTGATCTGGTCCTTGGCATACGCCGTCGGCAGGTTGGGCGCGAGCACTGAGTCCAGGCGCTGCACACTGTCGATGTTCACCGGTGCATAAGCGGTCAGGTTAGAGAAGTCGGCCTGGCCCTTGGCGCTGCTGGCACTGGCCAGGAACTTCATCGCCGCGCCTTTGTTTTTGCTGCCTTTAGGCACGACCAGGATGTCCGCCATCACCAGATTCTGTTTCCAGCTTACGCCTACGGGTGCGCCATCTTCCTGCAGGGCATGAATGCGGCCGTTCCAGAACTGACCCATGCTGACTTCGCCCGAGGCCAGCAGTTGCTGGGACTGTGCGCCGCCGCCCCACCAGACGATGTCTTTCTTGATGGTGTCGAGTTTCTTGAAGGCGCGGTCCAGGTCCAGGGGGTAGAGCTTGTCGGCGGGAACGCCGTCAGCCAGCAGCGCCAGTTCGAGCACGCCAGGGCTTGGCCATTTGTAGAGGGCACGTTTGCCGGGGTAGGTTTTGGTGTCGAACAGCGCGGCCCAGTCCTGTGGCTTGCCAGCGCCGAGCTTGCCCTCGTTGTAGCCGAGTACGAAGGAGAAGAAAAACGAGCCGACGCCATGGTCGGAGACAAACCGCGGGTCGATCTTGTCGCGCTGGATCACCGAAAAATCCAGGGGTTCGAGCAGCCCTTCAGCGGCGGCGCGCAAGGCGAAGTCAGCCTCCACGTCTACCACGTCCCACTGCACGTTGCCGCTCTCGACCATGGCCTTGAGCTTGCCATAGTCGGTGGGACCGTCCTGCACCACAGTGATCCCGCTGGCCTTGCTGAAAGGATCGGCCCACGCCTGCTTTTGCGCATCCTGGGTGCTACCGCCCCAGCTCACGAAATTGACGCTTTCGGCCGCCAGGGCCGCGTGAGTGGCCGTGGCCAGCAAACCCGCGAACAGCATCGCGGTTGCACGTTTGTTCAACACCATTTTCACGCCCTCATTTGTTTTGTTATTGAGCGGGCCTGGTAATGCCCGCCTATCGGGAGCAGTAGGTCTCTCGAAGCCTCTATTGCGAAGCCTCAAAAGTCGACCGTACCAAGGTTTGTTACTGGCGCTATCCCTGGCATGCGCACTTGGCAAAAGTACTCGGTCGATGGAATATCATATTATGGTATTCCAAGCTTTGTGCAAGCACTTTGCCTTACCGGTTATCCGTCATTCGGTGAACGGAATGCTTTCCACCACCTCCAGGTCGTAGCCTGTCAGCCCGGCGTATTTCAGCGGAGGGCCAAGGTGGCGCAGCTTGCAGACGCCAAGGTCCTGCAATATCTGCGCGCCGGTGCCGACTTCCGAATAGATCCGCGACTGCGAACGGCTGAACTGGCGCGGCGTCTGGGTCAACTGCGGGACGCGTTCGAGCAGGGCCTGGGAGGATTCATGATTGGCCAGCACCACCACCACGCCGCTGCCTTCTGCGGCGACGCGTTGCAGGGCGGCCCATAAGGTCCAGTTGGAGGGGCCGCTATACTCGGCGCCCACCAGGTCGCGCAGCGGGTCGATCACGTGCACGCGCACCAGGGCGGGCGTGTCGCGGTGTAACTGCCCCATGACCATCGCCATGTGCACGCCGCCATCAATGCGGTCCTCAAAGGTGATCAGGCGGAACGTGCCGTGCACTGTGGGCAGGTCGCGCTCGCCGATGCGCACTACGGTGCGCTCGGTACTGAGGCGGTAGTGGATCAGATCGGCGATGGTGCCGATCTTGATCCCATGCTTGTGCGCGAACACCTCAAGGTCAGGGCGACGTGCCATGGTGCCGTCATCGTTCATCACTTCGACGATCACCGAGGCTGGTGTGTGCCCGGCCAGGCGCGCCAGGTCACAACCGGCTTCGGTGTGCCCGGCGCGCGTCAACACGCCGCCATCCTTGGCGCGCAACGGGAAAATATGCCCCGGTTGCACGATGTCGGCCGGCCCCGCATCGGCATTCACGGCCGCGGCCACCGTGCGCGCCCGGTCGGCGGCGGAGATGCCGGTGGTCACGCCGGTGGCGGCTTCGATGGACACGGTAAACGCGGTGCTGAACACGCTGCCATTGCTCGGCACCATCTGCTGCAGGCCGAGGCGCTGGCAGTGTTCGTCGGTGAGGGTCAGGCAAATCAGGCCACGCGCTTCCCGGGCCATGAAGCTGATAGTCTCGGCGGTGCAGCACACCGCGGGCAGCAACAGGTCGCCTTCGTTCTCCCGATCCTCGTCGTCCACCAGGAGCACCATTTTGCCTTGGCGGTAGTCTTCGATGATGTCTGCGATGTTGTTGAAAGACATGGTGGCTGCTCGATTTATTGGTTGTATGTATTATGGTATACCACAAAACCAAGCAAGAGGATGTCACGATGAAGGCTTACTGGATTGCCCATGTAAATGTGTCCGATGCAGAGCAGTACACGCAGTACACCCAGCGCGCGCCTGCGGCCTTCGCGAAGTTTGGCGGGCGCTTCCTGGCCAGGGGCGGGCGCAGCGCCGCGATGGAAGGCGGGCCTGCCAGGCAACGTAATGTGGTGATCGAGTTCGACAGCTACGAGCAGGCGCTGGCCTGTTATGAGTCTGCGGAGTATCAGGAGGCAAAGGCGCGTCGTGAAGGGGCGGGCGAGGCGCAGATCATCATCGTGGAAGGGCTGGTGCCTTAGGGGTATCAGGCATACACCACATTTTTGATCCGTGTCGGGTCTGACGATCAGCGGATGAAGTGAATCTTGCCGCTGTCGTCGTTACCGATGTAGATGCCATACACCCCAGCCTGGCGTTCCTCGATATAACGCTCGAGGATCTGCCGGATCGCCGGGTAGTAGATGCTGTCCCAGGGAATGTCCTCGGGCGCGAAGAACTTGTAGTCGAGGGTCTCCGGCCCGAACTGGCCGGTGATCTGCAGCGCGATGGCGCGGAAGATGATGTACACCTCGCTGATCTTCGGCACGCTGAAAATCGAGTAGGGCGAGAGGATCTCCGCGCGTACGCCGCTTTCTTCCCAGACTTCGCGTAGTGCGGCCTGTTCAGTGGTTTCGCCACCTTCCATGAAGCCGGCCGGCAGCGTCCAGGTGCCAGGACGCGGCGGGATGGCCCGCTGGCAAAGCAGATATTTGCCGTCCTGCTCGATGATGCAGCCGGCGATAATCTTCGGGTTGATGTAGTGGATGTAGCCGCAGCCCCGGCACATCAGGCGCTCATGGGTATCACCCGGTGGCAGCTGGTGACCGAGGTCACTGCTGCCACATGTCGGGCAAAAACTGGGGCTGGGCATGGTCAGTGACCTATGCGCGGTTCTTTGAGGGCGATGGGCAGTGTGATCTCGGGGATCTTGCCGGTCTCTTCCTGCTTGCGCTTGAGGTAATCCAGGGCCACGGCGGCGGCGGCGCGCACGTGGTCGACACAGGCCTGGTGGGCGGCGAGCGGGTCGCCGCTCTTGATCGCCTGGACCATACGCTCCATTTCCTGGTTGCTGGTACCGCGACGGTTTTCCTGGGATACCGAGGTCGCGCGCAAGTAGCTGATACGTGCCTGCAACTGACGCAGTTGGGTGGCCGCCACGTGGTTGCCGGAGCCTTCGAGCAACACGTCGTAGAATCCTTGTACCGAATCAATGACCTGTTGCAGCTCACCGTCCTTGAGGGCCTTGCGGTTTTCCTCGAGGGCTTTTTCCAGTGCCTTGATGTCCTTGGCCTTGGCGCGCAGGGTGAACAACTGCACGATCAAGCCTTCGAGCACGCAACGCAGTTCATAGATGTCGACGGCATCGGCCAGGGTGATGATCGCCACTTGCGGGCCCTTGGCATCGGCGAACTCCACCAGGCCTTCGGACTCCAGGTGGCGCAAGGCTTCGCGCACCGAGGTGCGGCTGACGCCGAGGCGGTCGCAAAGGTCGCGTTCCACCAGGCGGTCACCCGGCAGCAGTTGGAAGTTCATGATGGCGCTGCGCAGTTTTGCCAGCACGATTTCGCGCAGGGTGACCGGGTTGTGATTGACCTTGAAGCTGTCGTCGAGTGGCAGGCGTTTCATGGGGGCTGCTCTGAATGTTGCGGTTAACTGGAGGCCTCGGCGTCGGTTTCGGCGAAGGCTTCACGGGCCAGTCGGAAACTGTCCACGGCGGCGGGAACCCCGCAATAAATGCCGACCTGAAGCAGAATTTCGCGTATTTGTTCACGACTCAGCCCGTTACGCAAGGCGCCGCGCACGTGCAGCTTGAGTTCATGGGGCCGATTGAGGGCCGAAATCATCGCCAAGTTTATCATGCTGCGTTCTTTAAGCGACAAACCCTCACGGCCCCACACATGGCCCCAGCAGTATTCGGTGACCATCTCCTGCAGGGGGCGAGTGAAGTCGTCGGCGTTCTCGATCGAACGTTGCACATAGGCTTCGCCCAGCACTTGCGTACGGATTTTCAGGCCCTGTTGGTACTTGTCGTCGCTCATCAATCAGCTCCTCAGGCCAGGGTGGGCAGCGGGCCCAGCTTGCCCTTGTGGTAGATCATCGGTGTGACCGGTTGCTCGGGCAGGATCAGGTTTTTCACCGCTCCGACGATGATCGCGTGATCGCCACCGTCGTATTCGCGCCACAACTCGCACTCGATGATCGCCGTGGCCTTGGCCAGCAGCGGATTGCCCAGTTCGCTCAAGTGCCACTCGATGCCCTTGGCCTTTTCCTTGCCCTTGCTGGCAAAGGCATAGGCTTCGGCGGTCTGGTCGGCGGACAGCAAATGAATCGCAAAGCGCTTGCTGTCGCGCAGGATCGGATAGGTGTCCGATGCATAGTTGGGGCAGAACAGGACCAGTGCCGGGTCGATCGACAGCGCACTGAATGCGCTGGCGGTGATGCCGACGATGCCGCCATCCGGGTCGAGGGTAGTGACGACCGTCACCCCGGACGGGAATGAACTCATGACGTCTTTGTAAATGCCGGGTTCGATCATGGTCGGGGTCTCTTAACGCATCACAAAAGGATCAGGCATGGGCGCCTGGGAAAGGTTGATCCACACCGTCTTCAGCTCGGTGTAAGCCAGTACCGAATCGATGCCACTTTCACGTCCATAGCCGCTGTTCTTGAAGCCGCCAATGGGCGCCATGGCCGAGACGGCGCGGTAGGTGTTGACCCAGATAATCCCCGAACGCACGTCGCGGGCCAGGCGGTGGGCACGACCGAGGTCGCGGGTCCAGATGCCGGCGGCGAGGCCGAACTGAGAGTCGTTGGCGATGGCCAGGGCTTCGGCTTCGTCCTTGAAACGGATGACCGAGGCCACCGGGCCGAACACTTCTTCCTGCATGATCTTCATCGAGTTGCGGTCGCACTCGAACAGGGTCGGCTCATAGAACCAGCCTTCGCCCAGGTTCTGCGGACGCTTGCCACCGGTACGCAGGCGCGCACCTTCAGCGATGGCATCCGCCACCAGGCCTTCGACCACGGCCAGTTGCTGTGCGGTGGCCATGGGGCCCATTTCACTGGCGTCGTCCTGCGGGTTGCCGATGCGAATGCGTTTGGCGCGCTCTACCAGGCGCTCGACGAATTCGTCGTAGATTTCATCCTGCACCAGCAGGCGCGAGCCAGACACACAGCTTTGCCCCGACGCCGCGTATATCCCGGCAATCGCACCATTGATGGCGCTGTCGAGGTCGGCATCGGCAAAGATGATGTTCGGTGACTTGCCGCCCAGTTCCAGCGACAGCTTGGCGAAGTTCTCGGCGCTGCTGCGTACTACGTGCCGCGCCGTGGCTGCGCCGCCGGTAAAGGCGATCTTGCGCACCAAAGGGTGGCGGGTGAGGGCGGCGCCGGTGCTTGGGCCGTAGCCAGTCACCACATTGACCACGCCCGGCGGAATGCCAGCCTCCAGGGCCAGGCGCGCCAGTTCGAGGATGGTCGCCGAGGCGTGCTCCGACGGTTTGATCACGATGGTATTACCCGCTGCCAGGGCCGGCGCGAGTTTGATCGCGGTCAAGTACAGCGGGCTGTTCCATGGAATGATCGCGGCCACCACGCCCATGGCTTCGTGCACGGTGTAGGCGAAGAGGTCCGGCTTGTCCAGCGGCAGGGTGCCGCCCTCAAGCTTGTCGGCCAGGCCTGCCGTGTAATGGAAGAACTCCGGCAGGTAACTGACCTGACCGCGTGTCTCGCGGATCAGCTTGCCATTGTCGCGGCTTTCGAGCTGTGCCAGTTGTTCCTTGTTTTCGGCAATCAAATCTCCCAGGCGGCGCAGCAGTTTGCCCCGCGCGGTAGCGGTGAGGCCACGCCAGGCCGGGCTGTCGAAGGCGCTTTGCGCGGCCTGCACGGCGCGCTCCACATCCGTCTCGTCGGCGTCGGGCAGTTGCGCCCAGGGTTCGGCCAGGGCCGGGTTGAGGCTGTCGAAAGTCTTGCCGGACAGGGCATCGACCCATTCACCGCCGATGCACATCTGGAAGCGTGCGAGTGTCATGCAACGATCCCCTTTATTGGATTTTTTTGGGTGTACACCGTGTCAAGAAAGCCCAGCAGCAGTTGGTTGACCAGCCGCGGCGATTCCACTGGCATCATATGCCGTTGCTCGGCCAGCACTGCAACCGTCGCACCGGGAATGCGATCGGCCAGTTGCCGGGCCATCTCCGGGGTCGAGCCCGGGTCGAGTTCGCCGGTGGCGACCAGGGTCGGCGCGCGCAAACCCTTGAGGTCGTCGGCGCGGTACATGTCCTGGGTCGCGAACAGCTCGTACGTGGTGAGGTAGCCCTGGGGGTCGTTGCCCGCCAGGGTTTCACGCAGCGCAGCGATCTGCGCCGGGTTGGCTGCCTGGTACTCGCGGCTGAACCAGCGTGACAGCGCGGCTTCGGCATTCGCATCCGGGCCGTGCTCGGCGGCCTGGGCAGTGCGTGCGATCACCCCGGCACGCTGTTCGGCGCTACGGTTGAACACACTGTTGAGCACCACCAGGCCTTGCAGGCGTTCGGGGTAATGCAAGGCAAACGCCCGCGCAACCAGGCCGCCCATGGAAAACCCGATCACCGTTGCCTGAGGCAATTGCAGGTGGTCGAGCAGTTCCAGCAACTGGTCGGCATACCCCAGCAGCGGGGTGCCGGCAGCCGGGCGCGGGCTGGCGCCATGGCCCAGCATGTCATAGGTGATCACGCGATAATTCGTGGCCAGGCCAACGACTTGCCCGCCCCACATTTCTTTATTCAGGCCCACGCCGTGGATCAAAACCACAGGCTGGCCTTGGCCGGTCGCCAGATAACTGGTGCCAGCCGGGGTGCGATCAGCGGTGAGCTGAATCATGGAGCGCTCCTGCATGTTTTTTGTTTGGGTGACCGGTCTTGCTTACTGGGCTTTCTCGGCTGCCAGCTCTTCCAGGTCGATGTAACGGTTGCCGATGCGTGGGTGCAGGCGGCCGCCGTCGGCACACCCAAGGACCACCACGATCTCGTCGGCACGCGGGGAATCTTCTATCTGCATTTCCAAGGTGATGTAGTGCGAGCGCAGCCCTTCGTCATCCTTGTGCATCATCGGGATTTGAATCGATGTGCCCGGGCCACCGCGCTTGTTGGTAAAACTCAGGTAGCTCTTGGCCTTGACCGCTTCGCGGTAGTGGTTGCCAAAGCGCAGGGTATGGATGATTGCCGAGGCGTGTTCGATTTCACCGTCGGCACCGACCACGGCGGCCTTGCCATAGGCTTCGATGTTGTCTGCACCACCGATAATGCCAATCAGGCGCTCCACCATCAGTGCGCCGAGATCCGAGCAGTTGGCACGGATTTCCGGTTTCAGGTCTTCGACAAAACCGCGACCCAGCCACGGGTTTTTCAGGACGACAGCCAGGCCCACCATAGTCACTGGCGTGTCGGAGGCCTTGCCGCCTTCAATAAAGGTTTCTTCTACATAGCTGACGATCTTGCGGATTTCAAAACTCATGACTGCTCCACCTGAGTGCTGATTGGTTTGTGTATGATGGTATACCATAATACCGCAAGCGCAAGAGCTGCAAGCAAACTGAAGATGGGTTCGCGCGATAAAAGGTCGAGCGGATGGCTTTTTCTGGTCTTGAGATCCCAGTGGCTCTTATGCAGGGCGGGGCCCCAGGACGGCTTTCAATCCCAAGAACAGGTCTATCAGGGGATAACGTTGCAGCTATTAGAGTTTTCTGCGAACGAGGCTAATCTTTGAAAACGTCACTAAAAGGTGTGCCAAGCATGTCAACTGAATCGAAATGCCCTTTCAACCACGCTGCGGGTGGCGGCACCACGAACCGAGACTGGTGGCCCCAGCAACTGAACCTGAAGATCCTGCATCAGCATTCCTCCCTCAGCGACCCCATGGGTGAGGGCTTCGATTACGCCAAGGCGTTCAAGAGCCTTGACTTCGAAGCGGTCAAGCAGGATTTGCGCGATGTCATGACGCAATCCCAGGACTGGTGGCCTGCGGACTTTGGCCATTACGGCCCGCTGTTCATTCGCATGGCCTGGCACAGCGCCGGGACCTACCGTACCGCCGACGGTCGCGGCGGTGCCGGTTCCGGTCAGCAGCGCTTTGCACCGCTCAACAGCTGGCCTGACAACGTCAGCCTGGATAAGGCCCGTCGCCTGATCTGGCCGGTCAAGCAAAAGTACGGCCGGCGGATTTCCTGGGCCGATTTGATCGTACTCACCGGTAACGTTGCGCTGGAATCCATGGGGTTCAAGACCTTCGGGTTCTCCGGCGGTCGCCCGGATGTCTGGGAGCCGGACGAGGACGTTTACTGGGGCGCCGAGACCACGTGGCTGGGGGGAGAAGAGCGTTACGGCGTGCAAAAGAAAATGCAGCAGCCGGGTGATGGTCCGTTGGTGGCTGAACCGCAGAACCATGGCAACGAAGAAAGCCGCACCGGAGGCGGTGAGCGCAACCTGGAAAATCCCCTCGCCGCTGTGCAGATGGGCTTGATCTACGTGAACCCGGAAGGGCCTGAAGGTGTTCCGGATCCGGTTGCCTCGGCGAAGGATATCCGTGAAACCTTCGGTCGCATGGCGATGAATGACGAAGAGACCGTAGCCCTGATCGCCGGCGGTCACGCCTTCGGCAAGACCCACGGCGCAGGTCCGGCGGATAACGTCGGCCCGGAGCCGGAAGCGGCTGGCCTGGAAGAGCAGGGGCTGGGCTGGAAAAACAGCTTCGGCAGCGGCAAGGGCGGTGACACCATCACCAGCGGGCTGGAGGTGACCTGGACTTCGACGCCGACAAGATGGAGCAATGAGTACCTCGAAAACCTCTTCGGCTTTGAATGGGAACTGACCAGGAGCCCGGCGGGCGCCCATCAGTGGACACCGAAGAGCGGTGCCGGCGCCGGCAAGGTTCCGGATGCGCATGACGCCGGCAGGCGGCATGCGCCGAGCATGCTGACCTCGGACCTGGCGCTGCGTTTCGATCCGGCGTACGAACAGATCTCCCGACGTTTCCTGGCCAACCCGGACCAACTGGCAGACGCCTTTGCCCGTGCCTGGTTCAAGCTTACCCACCGCGACATGGGCCCGCTTGCGCGTTATCTCGGCCCGGAAACCCCCGCGGAAGAGTTGCTGTGGCAGGACCCGATTCCTGCGGTCGATCATCCACTGGTGGATGAGCAGGATGTGGCGGCGCTCAAGCAAAAGATTCTCGCCGCCGGGCTGACGGTCTCGCAGCTGGTTTCGACGGCATGGGCAGCGGCGTCCACCTTCCGCGGCTCCGATAAACGCGGGGGAGCCAATGGCGGGCGCCTGCGCCTGGCTCCGCAGAAGGACTGGGCGGTCAACCAGCCTGAGCAACTGTCGGGCGTACTGAAGCGTCTCGAAGCTATTCAGGGCGACTTCAATGCCGCACAGACGGGAGGCAAAAGGATTTCCCTGGCCGATCTGATCGTGCTGGCGGGCAGCGTGGGGGTTGAGCTGGCGGCCAAAAATGCCGGCCGCCAGACCACGGTGCCTTTCACGGCAGGGCGCACGGATGCTTCCCAGGAGCAGACGGATGTCGAGTCGTTCGGTTTCCTTGAACCGGTCGCCGACGGCTTTCGCAACTACCAGAAGGGGCACTACAAGGTGTCGGCCGAAGCGTTGCTGATCGACAAGGCGCAACTGCTGACATTGACCGCACCCGAAATGACGGTGCTGTTGGGCGGACTGCGGGTCTTGGGTCTAAATGTCGGGGAAAGCAAGCACGGGGTGTTCACCGAGCGCCCGGGAACCCTGACCAATGACTTCTTCAGGAACCTGCTGGACATGGGCGTTGAATGGAAGCCAGTCACCGGCACCCACGATACCTTTGAGGCGCATGACCGCAAGACCGGTGCCGTCAAGTGGACGGGCACCCGGGTCGACCTGGTGTTCGGTTCGCATGCCCAGTTGAGGGCGCTGTCCGAGGTCTATGGCAGTGCCGACGCCGAGGAGAAGTTCGTCGAGGACTTCGTGGCGGCCTGGACCAAGGTGATGAATCTGGATCGCTTTGAACTGGCCTGACACTGGCGCCTGACGTTTACAGGCCCACGCTGTGGGCCTGTTCGCTAGCGGCCTGGGCTTATCCAGGTTTCCAGGTCCGTTGCGGTCATGGGCTTTGCTATCAGGTAGCCCTGCGCTTCGGAACATCCCCACTGTATCAAGAGGTCGAGGATTTCCTGGTTTTCTACGCCTTCGGCAACGACTCGGTAGCCGAGCCCTTTCGCCAGGCCTATCAGGGTTTTAACCAACTGCTTGTCATTTTGATTGCTGCCCAGCCCGCTGATCAATGATTGATCCAGCTTGACGGTAGTGGCCGGCAGTTCCTTCAGGTACGCCCAGTTGCTGTAGCCCGTGCCGAAATCATCAACCGCGACCTCTATGCCAATCTGCCGAACGCGCTGCAGTTGCCGGATGACTTCCTCAGGGTTGGTCATCAACATGCTTTCGGTAAACTCAAGTTCAAAGTCGGCAGGGTCAAGGTCATGCCGGTGAAGCTCATCAATCATCGCGTCCACGAACTCGGAGCTTTCCAGATCGCTGACGGTAATGTTCATCGCTATTCGCAGGCGCACGCCTTGTGCTTTCCAGGCTGCGGCTTGCCGGATGATTGCCTTGAGCACCCATAATCCAACGGACGGTATCAACGCGGTTTTTTCGGCCAGGGGGATGAACTCGGCAGGGCTGATGGGGCCAAGCAACGGATGGGTCCAGCGTAGCAATGCCTCTACCGAATCACAGCTTCCCGAGGGCAGTTTGACTTTGGGCTGATACACCAGGCTGAACTGTTTGTCGCAGCTGACCGCTTCCGGCAACGAACTCAGCAACATGAAAGCGCGTTGCTGAGCCGCATCAAACTGGGGTTCATAAAGAGACCAGCCCAGCTTGCGGTCACGCGCCTCATCTGCCGCACTCACCAGCAGGCGTAGCCAGTCTTGCGGGCCGGAATGGTGAATGGGCAGCACGCCAATCCCGACTTGCATGAGGATGGGGATGCCGTGGCATTCAACAGGCTTTTTGAAGTCCTTGAGAATACTTTCGCAGATGTGCTCGGTGGTTTGATTCTCCTCTAGGATGAAGCCAAACCGCGTCGGGCTGATTTTGTAAAGCAGGCACTGCGCGGGTAACAGGTTTTGCAGGCGAGATTTGATCGCCAGAACCAGGTCTCCGGCAAAGCTGTAGCCCAGGGCCTTTACAATATCGTTGAGAAACTTTGGCGAGATAATGTCAACTGCGTACACATGGCACGCGTTTTCAAGCTTAAGCGCTTGACGTATATCTTCCTCAAGCCTGAGTCGATTGAATAGCCCCGTGGGTTGGTCTACGAAGTTGCGGGACCGCATGCCCTGTATGCGCATCATGACCAGCTCGGCAAAGTCGTTGAGCATTGCACTGTCACGCTCGCTCATGGGAGGGCGGGGGACAGTATCAATGATGCAGAGACTTCCCAGGGTAAAGCCATCCTCCGTGATCAATGGCGCGCCCGCGTAATAACGAATATGCGGCGGCCCCGTGACCAGGGGATTGTCTTTGAAGCGGGCATCCAGCGTTGCGTCCGACACCTCCAGCAGGGCGTTGTCCAGGGTAGAGTAGGCGCAAAAAGACACTTCTCGCGGTGTCTGCGTTTCTGTAATTCCCACGCGTGCCCTGAACCATTGCCGGTGTTTATCGACAATTGAAATCAGTGCGATGGGGGCGTTGTAATAGGCAGACGCCATCTCGACGATCTTTTCAAATACATCATCACTATCGCTGTCGGTTGGACAAAATTTCGCGACCTCTTTTAGCCGTTCAATTTCATTCGGCGGAATAGGAGCGCCTTCGCCCATGACAATCCTCAAAGTGGTTATGTTCGTACAACAAGGTATCAGACAGTGCCATCATTATGATGTTGTTTTTCTATTCATCAGATAGCTCAAGGGTATGGCGTCCGGGTGATCTCTTCCTGCGTATCTCCCTAATTCTTGCGCCCTGCGGATGAATGTACGCGCGGGGCAGCGAAGTGGATGCACGGCATTAAAAATTTTTCCGGCATTTCCGCACTTCTAGTTCACCCGGGGCGCCGCCTTGATGGCCATGTACGCATCCTTGATGGGCTCAAAACCATATTTCTCTTCCAGCCGTTTCACGATGAAGTGCCCCCGCGCCATGTCCTGGTAGAAGTGGGTGAACAGCGTATTGATCGTCGCCCCGGTAAAGGCGCCCATCACCGGAACGGCCTGGGCTGCGAACTTGCTGGAAATGGTAAAGCCAAAACGTGTCGCGACTTTATCGATGAGGATCGCCAGCCATTTCCCGGCTTGGCCCGGGGACAAGCTGCTGATGGCCTTGGAGCCCTGCTTGGCGGCGATCCCCGCCAGTTCCTTGGACAGTTGTTGCATGGCCTGGGTGGTGAAGCTGCGGGTCATGTAGTAACCGGTCTCCGTTGCATCGTCGGCCTGGCTGGTGCCACCCATGGCAAACACCTCGATGCAGGCTTGTTTGGTCGAAAAGTCGCCCAGGTCGAAACCCTCGCTGCGCGCCACGTCGGCGACCGCGCGCATCATGATGGTGGTGGAGATCGGCAGCTCGATAAACAGCGCCGCGAAACCGAAGGCCCCGCCGATGGCGCCCGAGGTGGCCGCAAAAGCCTTGTGCAGCCGGGTCGAGGCCGGTTTTCTCGGACTGTTGTCCAGGCTTTTCAGCGCCGCGCCAGCGGATGAATGCAGCGCTGCCGCCACCGCGCCATTGATCCGTTTGGAAACCACCCCCGGCAATGCCTTTACCGCGCTTTCAATCGGGGAGCCGATCATGCCGGACAGCCTGGCCGTCAGGGAGGGTGACTCCAGCAAACCGACGGCCCGCTTGAGATCCTGATAGTCCTCGGGATTGTCTCTGATGCTCACAGGCGTCTCCTTGAAATTTTTCCGGCTTTGATAAAACAAAGACCCGCGAAGAGGGCCATCGTGCCGTCACGCTTTACCCATTCTTTACCTGCGCGGGTGCTGCGTTCGCCGGCGGGTCGGTTAGGCTGCCAGTTACCTTGAACTGAACGGCGGTGTGAATCGAATGAACCTTCAACCTCGGTACTGGCTGGTGGTGAGCGCCCTGGTGGGCAGCCTGGGATTGATTGCGGGGTGTGCGGGCGATCCGCCCAACCCGCGGGCCGAATTCAGCGAGCGGGTCAACAAGGAACTGAGCACCGCGTATCAACCGTCCCATTATGAAACGTCCGGCTGGGGCGCGACCTGGCAGCTCGACAAGCAATCGGTGAACGTTGCGTGGCTGGCACCGGTGACCCATGAGCGCCTGCCGCTGATTATCTACTTGCCGGGGTTGGGTGAGCCGGCCTCGGGCGGGGTGGCGTGGCGCAAGGCTTGGGCGCAGGCCGGTTATGCGGTGTTGTCGGTTCAGGAGCCCGCCCATGATCAGTCGATCTTTGCCTCGCAGCAGGCGGTATATGGTGACTTTCGCGGGATGGCGAGCAGTCATTACTCCGCCGCCGCCCTGCGTGACAGGCTGTCGACCTTGCAGAAAGTCCTGCGCGAAGTTCGGGCACGGGCCGCCAAAGGCGACGCGCAACTGGCGGCCATCGACTGGAACCAGGTGGTGGTGGCCGGCTTTGATTTTGGCGCGCAGACCGCTGAGGCACTCGCCGGGGCGCTGGAGCCCGGGGCCACCCCGGGCGTCGGGATTCAACCCAAGGCGGTGTTGCTGCTCAGCCCTTATGTGGACGCCGATGCCCGGCCGGACGTGTTTGCCCGGATAACGGCGCCCGTGCTGTCGATGACCGGCCAGCAGGATGAAGACCCGTTCAACTGGGTCAGCTCTTACCGTCAGCGAGAGGTGTTGGGCGAGTCGGTGACAGCGGCGGGCAGTGTTCAGCTGGAGTTGAACAGTGCGACGCACAAGACCTTGTCCGGCAGCGAGCTGTTCAGCCGGCCGGCGAAAAGGGCCGACAACGGCAGTGCTTCGTCTGGCGACGCGCCCAAGGGTCGAGGGCACAAGCACGGCGCCAAACCTGGCGGCGGCCCGATGGCGGGCGAACCGGCGCCGGACCCCAAGCAGGTGGCCGCGATTCAGGCCATGGGTGTGGCGTTCCTGGATAGCCGGGTCAAACACAATCCCGCCGCCACCGAATGGTTGCAACAGGGCGCGTCAACCTGGCTGGGTGAGGCGGGACGGTTGAAATAATGGCGGCGGGCTTCCCCCCGCCAAGCGTGATGTATTAGTTTCTCAAACGTCATCAACCATCTTTTTCCGGCGTGATACGCTAGCCTTACTTTTGAATTGGCACTGGTCGTTCCCGCGTATACGGCGACAGTGAGGAGTGAACATGTCGAAAATTTCCCACCAGGATCTACGGCGCTCGTTTCGCGAGCTGCTGGCCTCCCAACACTGCTTTCACACCGCCTCGGTGTTCGACCCGATGTCCGCCAGGATCGCTGCAGACCTGGGCTTCGAAGTCGGCATCCTGGGAGGCTCGGTGGCGTCATTACAGGTCCTGGCTGCACCGGACTTCGCGCTGATTACCCTGAGTGAGTTCGTCGAGCAGGCCACCCGCATCGGCCGGGTGGCGCAGCTTCCGGTGATCGCCGACGCCGACCACGGCTACGGAAATGCACTGAACGTGATGCGCACCGTCCAGGAACTGGAGCGTGCTGGCGTCTCGGCGCTGACCATTGAAGATACCCTGCTGCCCGCGCAGTTCGGGCGCAAATCCACCGATCTCATCAGCACCGAAGAGGGCGTGGGCAAGGTCAAGGCAGCCCTGGAGGCCCGGGTCGATCCGCAGCTTTCGATCATCGCCCGGACCAACGCCGCCGTATTGCCGGTGGAAGACGTTATCCATCGCACCAAGGCGTATCAAGAGGCTGGCGCAGACGGCATCTGCATGGTGGGTGTCCGTGACTTCGACCACCTTGAACAGATCGCCGAAGGCCTGACGGTGCCGTTGATGCTGGTGACCTACGCCAACCCGCATCTCAATGACAACGAACGCCTGGCCAAACTGGGTGTGCGGATTGTGGTTGCCGGCCACGGCGCGTACTTCGCCTCGATCAAGGCCACCTACGACAGCCTTCGCGAACAGCGCAACCTGACGCGCAGCACGTCAAACCTGACCGCCAGCGAACTGACCCACACCTACACGTTCCCCGACACCTACGTGAGCTGGGCCAAAGAGTTCATGGATGTTCAAGAGTGACATGACCCTGCAGGAGCGAGCTTGATCGCTCCTGCAGAAGCTCTAAGCTAATTCCATAAAATTATTTATTTTATTTTTTATAGATCAATATCATCTAACTGAGTTGACCCTTGGAGAGCCGGAGTCCGCGCTGTTCAAGTCTTATCCGCTCAGGAATCTATAAAAATGAACACGCTGAAACTGGCCCGCAACCTCCTCTCGGCCGTGGGCCTCGCTGTCCTCTCCCTAAGCGCTCAATCCGCTGACCTCACCATCGGCTACATCAACGGCATCGACCCGATCAAACGCGCCATCGCCGATGGCGAATATGAAAAAGGTATCGGCCAGAAGATCGATTGGCGCAGATTCGACGCGGGCCCGGCCGTCCTGGCCGCCATGGCTTCCGGTGATGTGCAGATCGGCAACCTGGGTTCCAGCCCGTTGGCCGCGGCGGCTTCGCGAAACATGCCGCTGGTGGCGTTCATTGTCAGCGCGCAGATTCGCAGTTCCGAGGCCCTGGTGGTTCGCGACGGCAGCGGGATCAAGACCCCTGATGACCTGATCGGCAAAACCATCGCCGTGCCCTTTGTGTCGACCTCCCATTACAGCCTGCTGGGCGCGCTGAAGCACTGGAACCTGGACCCGCGCAAAGTCAACATCGTCAACCTGACACCGGCACAAATCACCGCCGCCTGGGCCCGCGGCGATATCGACGGGGCGTTTACCTGGTCGCCTGCCCTGGGTGAAATCCGCAAGACCGGCAAGATCCTCACGGATGCTGCCGAAGTTTCCAACTGGGGCGCCCCGACCTTTGAGGTGTGGGTAGCGCGCAAGGATTTCGCTGAAAAGAATCCGAAGGTCGTTGCCGATTTTGCCAGGGTCAGCCTGGCGGCGATTGCCGATTACGCCGCGCATAAAAAAGACTGGACCGCTGATTCTGCCTCCGTGAAGAGCATCGCCCGGCTCACAGGCGCCAACGCTGCGGACATTCCCGAGCTGCTCGAAGGCTCGTCGTTCCCGACGGCCGCCGAACAAAAAAGCGCGCAATACCTCGCCGGTGGCACCGCCAGGGAAATCGGCAAGACCGCCGAATTTCTGAAAGAGCAGGGAAAAATCGAAAAGGTCCTGCCTGACTATTCCGCCTTCGTCAGCGACAAGTTCATCGGAGAATAATCATGGGCCTGACGCTTCATCCCCTTGGCCCTACCATCGGCGCCGAGGTTGAGGGGCTGGATATGGCCCTGCCTCTGACGGATCAACAACACGACTGGGTGGAGCAAGCACTGCTGCAGCACCAGGTGTTGTTCTTCCGTAACCAGGCCATTACCCCCGGGCAGCACGTGGCATTTGCCGCGCGGTTTGGTGATTTGCACCGGCATCCGATTTACCCGCACGTTGACCGGCACCCGGAACTGCTGCTGATCGACACCGCCGTGACCGATCTCCGCGACAACGCCATCTGGCACACCGATGTGACCTTCCTCGCCGCACCGGCGATGGGCTCTGTGTTGGCGGCCAGGCAAGTGCCTGCGTTCGGCGGGGATACGTTGTGGGCCAATGGCGTGGCTGCGTTTGAAGGGTTATCGGCCCCCGTCAGGCAACTGCTCGACGGCCTGACCGCCACCCACGAATTGACCAAATCATTTCCCACCGAGCGCTTCGGCAGCACGCCCGAAGCATTGGCGCGCTACGAAAAAGCCCGGAAGGATCACCCGCCGCTGTCACACCCGGTGGTCAGGACGCATCCTGCCACCGGGCGCAAGGCGTTGTTTGTGAATGAAGGCTTTACCACGCGGATCAATGAGCTTGAGGCGGCGGAAAGTGATGCGTTGTTGCGGTTATTGTTCAGCCACGTGAGCCGTCCGGAATTCACCGTGCGTTGGCGATGGAAGGCGAATGATGTAGCGTTCTGGGATAACCGCATTACCCAGCATTACGCGATTGATGATTACCGACCGCAAAGGCGGGTGATGCACCGCGCGACGATGTTGGGCGACGTGCCTTTTTGATGGAGGATCGGTCGATGGATTTGCCCTTGGTGATCAACCCTGACGACTATCTGGAAACCGAGTTCGGCAGGGAATTCACGCCTGAACGAAATCGACAGGCATGGCAGCTCGCGTATGCGCGGTTGAGGCACGAGCTGTCACAGGCGGCAAAGGGCACTCACGTGTACGTGGTCATGGGCGTGCAGGGGGCGGGCAAGTCTCGCTGGGTGGCGGAAAACCTTGAGCGATTGGGGCACGGCGCAATCGTCTTCGATGCTGCTTTGCCGGCGCGGCGTCATCGGCAGGAGCTGCTGTCCATCGCGAGGGAATATGCAGTCCCGGTGATCGGCATCCTGGTGAGCGCACCGCTGGAGCTGGCGTTGTCGCGAAATGCCCAACGCAATGCCGACAAAAAGGTGCCGGAGGACGCGCTGAAAAGCGTGTTCAGCATGCTCGAGCCACCCAGTGAAGACGAAGGATTCGTGTGGGTGCAAACCATTGAACAGCAGGCGCCGCTGCCCACAACCCTGCAAACTGACCGGATGACCCTGGTTGCGCCCGACGTGGCGCTCGCTGAAAAACTCGCCGATGCCTTGAACGCCAGCTACGCACTGCACCGCCGGTTTCTCGTATGGAGCAAGCCGCACTGGACGCGGGAGGACACGCAGGAAAGCCTGCAGCGCGCGGCAAAAGACTTCGATGCGCCTGTCGGGGAGAAACGGTATTTCCTGTTATCTCGCGACGATCCCCAGGCATTGGTGGGCTGTATCGGCCTGCTGCCGCTGGCCGATGAGATTCACAGCTACGAAGTTGGCTATTGGGGCAATCAGGCACACGCCGGTCATGGGCTGATGAGGGAGGCATTGAACGCTCTGGTTTCGCAGTTGAGCGGGCACACACTGCGCCTGACCACTTCTTCGGCGAACATATCCAGTCAACGATTGGCTGAGGCAACGGGGTTTGAATGGGTGGAAACCCTTCAAGGCGCGCGGCGCTGCGAGTACTTCGGCGTACGCGATACGCTGGTTTACCGCCGGACCGCGCGCTGACACTAAAGGTACTCACACTCCCCACGCAGCAGCGAAAGCTGAACCAGGTCTTGATGAGCTGCGTTCCAGTAACCCGCCTGCCTCAACGTTCCTTCGCGCACGAACCCGGCTTTCTCAAGCAGGTTCAGTGACCGAGCGTTGTCAGGATGAACCAGCGCCTCGATCCTGTTGAGTTCCATGTGCTGGAACGCCCATCGAAGGGCGGCGTAAACCGCCTCCTTCATGAGCCCCTGTCCCTGTGCCGATTGCGCCATCTCAAACCCGATGGCGCAACTGCGCCACGCACGATTCCATTTGAAGAAACCACAGGTGCCGATCAGCGCTGCCGTGGCTATGTCCTCAATCCCCCAGCGAATCCCCGGATTGGGTGAGGTGCGCCAACTGGCAAACAGCTCGATCAGTTGCTCCGCTTGATGAGGCTCGGTGATTGGGTCGGCACCGAACCACTTCATTGCTTCAGCGTCGCTATGAATCGCAAACAACCCCACCGCATCCTCCTGTGTAAGTTCTCTGAGGGTCAGGCGTTCGGTTTTGAGAGTCGGAAAATCGGACACTGCGGGCGTCACCTTTTAGAAAAACGATTCGCTAAGGTGTGTCGTGCGGAATAAAAAATCAATCTGTTCAGTGGTGACGCAGGGCGTCACGGGATATGAATACACGCTCCTGATCAACTGAGATCAACTGAGACCAACTGTGGGAGCTGTCGAGCCCCAGCGAGGCTGCGATGCAGGCGCCGCGGTCTGGCAGGTACGGCGCGGTGATCCCATCGCAGCCTCGCCGGGGCTCGACAGCTCCCACATTGGTCTCAGCACTCACTCCTCGCGTTTGACCACCAACGTCAAGATGTCATAACTGGCCACCAGCTCACCCAACTGGTTGGTCACCTCCACATCCCACGCCACCACGCCTTGCGGAATGCCCTGGGGGCTCTTCTTGCCCTGGTCGATCTTGCGCTTGCAGGTCAGCCGCGCCTGGATGGTGTCGCCAATGCCCACCGGGTTGATAAACCGCAGGGTGTCCAGCCCGTAGTTCGCCAGCACCGGCCCCGGTGCCGGGGACACAAACAGCCCGGCCGCCGCCGACAGCACAAAGTAACCATGGGCAATGCGTTTGCCGAATTGCGATTCCTTGGCGGCGATGTCATCGAAGTGCATGTAGAAGTGATCGCCCGACAGGCAGCCGAAGTTCACCAGGTCGGCCTCGGTGACGGTACGGCGGTGGGTCAGCAGCGATTCGCCAATCTGCAGGTCCTGGAAGAAGCGGCGGAACGGGTGCACTTCGGTCTCGATGACCTTGGCGCCGCGTACGTACTCGCCGGTGACCGCCGCCAGCATGGTCGGTGAGCCCTGTACGGCTGCGCGTTGCAGGTAGTGTTTCACGGCGCGCAAGCCGCCGAGTTCTTCGCCGCCACCGGCGCGGCCCGGGCCGCCGTGCTTGAGTTGCGGCAGGGGCGAGCCGTGGCCGGTGGATTCGGCGGCGGATTCGCGGTCGAGCACCAGCAGGCGGCCGTGCCACGCGGCAGCCACCGGGATGGCTTTGGCAGCGATCTGCGGGTCTTTGGTGATCAGGCTCGCGACGAGGCTGCCTTTACCGCGTGCGGCCAGGGCCAGGGCTTCGTCGAGGTCGTCGTAGGCCATCAGCGTGCTGACCGGGCCGAAGGCCTCGATGTCGTGGGCGCCGCCTTCCGCATGCGGGTCGCGGGCTTGCAGCAGGGTCGGGGCGAAGAACGCGCCCTGGCTGACGTTTTCACCGCGGGGTTCAAAGCCGTCGCGGGCGCCGAACAGCATATCGCTGCTCTGCAGCAGGCTTTCCAGGCGTTCGGCCACGTCTTTCTGCTGGTCGTGGGAGGCCAGTGCGCCCATGCGCACGCCTTCCACCGACGGGTCGCCCACCACGACTTTTTTCAGGCGGTCCCGCAGGCGGGTGGCGACGGCGTCGATATGTTTGGCCGGCACGATGGCGCGGCGAATGGCGGTGCATTTCTGCCCGGCCTTGGTGGTCATTTCCCGGGCGACTTCCTTGATGAACAGCTCGAACTCTTCGTCGTCCGGGCTTACGTCCGGGGCGAGGATCGCGCAGTTCAGCGAGTCGGCCTCGGCGTTGAACGGCACCGAGTTGCGGATCAGGTTCGGGTTGACCCGCAGCTTGGCGGCGGTGTCGGCGGAGCCGGTGAAGGTCACCACGTCCTGGCCTTGCAGGCGGTCGAGCAGGTCGCCGGTGCTGCCGATCACCAGTTGCAGGCTGCCGGGTGGCAGCAGGCCGGATTCGTCCATCAGGCGCACCACGGCTTCGGTCAGGTAGCTGGTGGCGCTGGCCGGCTTGACGATGCATGGCATGCCCGCCAGGAAACTCGGGGCGAATTTTTCCAGCATGCCCCAGATCGGGAAGTTGAACGCGTTGATGTGCACCACCAGGCCGCCACGAGGCACCAGGATATGGGTGCCGGCAAAGCTGCCGAGCTTGCTCAGCTGCATCGCCGGGCCTTCGTGGACGATATTGCCCGACGGCAATTCCCGCGAGCCCAGGCTGGCGTAGGTGAACAGCGTGCTGTTGCCGCCTTCGATATCGATCCAGCTGTCGGCACGGGTCGCGCCGCTGTGGTGGGAGAGGGCGTAGAGCTGTTCCTTGCGCTCGCTCAGGTACAGCGCGATGGCCTTGAGGCGCTGGGCCCGCTGCTGGAAATCCAGGGCCATCAGCCCGCTGACTCCCTGGCGGCGCCCGTGTTCGATGGCTTCGGCGAAGTCCGGGCGCTCCTCGTGAGTGCGTGCCAGCTCGTGGCCGTCAATGGCGCTGCGCAGCACCTGGGCGCCGTGTTGGCCGATCCAGCGACCAGCGATAAAACTTTGCAGGGTAGGGGCGTGAGACATCACGATTCCTCCGGGTTGGAAAATGAGAGTTAGTGTTTGCTGGCGCCTGCGGCACCAATGCCGGTCATGGAGCGAATGAACTGCGCCAGGTAACGCCCGCGTTCAACGGCAGCGCGGGGCGAGCGGTCGGTGACGGAAAAGACCCAGGCGCTGAAAAACGCCAGGCTCATGGAAAACAGGGCCGGGTTGGAATAGGGGAACAGCGCCTTGTCGTAATGCAGTACGTTGACCCACACCGCCGGGCTCAGCACCAGCAGCACGATGGCCGAGACCAGTCCCGCCAGGCTGCCGGTCACCGCGCCACGGGTGGTCAGGCCCTTCCAGTACATCGAGAGGAACAGCACCGGGAAATTCACCGAGGCGGCGATTGCCAGTACCAGGCCGGACAGGAACGCGATGTTCTGCGACTCAAACAGCAGGCCGAGGATGATCGCCAGCACGCCGATGCACAGCGTGGCGATGCGCGACACGCGGATTTCCTGCTGCTCGCTGGCCTGGCCCTTGCGGATCACGCAGGCATACAGGTCGTGGGACACCGCCGACGCGCCGGACAACGCCAGCCCGGCGACCACGGCCAGGATGGTCGCGAAGGCCACCGCCGAAATGAACCCGAGGAACAGGTTGCCGCCCACGGCCTGTGCCAGGTGCACGGCGATCATGTTGCCGCCGCCGATGATCGCGCCGTTGGCATCCCGGAAGCTTGGGTCAGTACCCACCATGACGATGGCGCCGAAGCCGACGATGATCAGCAGCAGGTAGAAGTAGCCAATGAAACCGGTGGCGTAGAACACGCTCTTGCGCGCTTCCTTGGCGTCGCTGACGGTAAAGAAGCGCATCAGGATATGCGGCAACCCGGCGGTGCCGAACATCATGCCCAGCCCCAGGGAAATCGCATCGATCGGGTTCGACAGCAAGCCGCCCGGCGCCATGATCGCGCTGCCCTTGGCGTGCACGGCGGTGGCCTCGGCGAACATCGCCTCGGTGCTGAAACCAAAGTGCTTGAGCACCATGAATGCCATGAAGGTGGTGCCGAACAGCAACATCACCGCCTTGATGATCTGCACCCAGGTGGTGGCGAGCATGCCGCCGAAGGTCACGTAGAACACCATCAGCACGCCCACCAGCATCACCGCGTACAGGTAGTCGATGCCGAACAGCAGCTCGATCAGCTTGCCGGCGCCCACCATCTGCGCCACCAGGTACATCAGCGCCACGGTCAGGGTGCCGAAGGCCGAGGTCAGGCGCACCGGGGTCTGCTCCAGGCGGTAGGACACCACATCGGCAAACGTATACTTGCCCAGGTTGCGCAGGCGCTCGGCGATCAGGAACAGGATGATCGGCCAGCCGGCCAACACGCCCAGGGCGTAGAGCAGGCCGTCATAACCGTTGAGGAACATCATCGCCGAGATGCCGAGGAATGACGCCGCCGAGATCATGTCGCCGGCAATCGCCAGGCCATTCTGGAAGCCGCTCATGCCGCCGCCGGCGGTGTAGAAGTCGCTGGCGGAACGGGTGCGCAGGGCGGCCCAGCGAGTCACGCCGAGGGTGAACAGCACGAACACCAGGAACATGCCGATGGCGTTCCAGTTCAGTGGCCGGGATGCGCCGTCGGCGGCGACTGCAAGGTCCGTGGCCAATGCCAGCGGCAGGAGAAACCACGCTACCAGCCGGCTCATGCTGTGCACTCCTGCTTGAGTTTGTCGTTCAGCGGGTCGATCACATGGTTGGCGCGGTACACATAAAAGCCGGTCAGCGCGAACGCCAGCAGCACAATCACCACACCCACCAGCATGCCCACGGTGGTCACGCCACCGCTCAACGACTGCCCGAGGGTAGCCGGGGAGAACGCCACCAACAGCACAAACCCGAAATAGATCACCAGCATGATCAGCGACAGCGACCAGTACAGGTTCTGTTTGCGGCGTACCAACTGGATGAAATCGGGATGTCGACGGATGCGCTCGATATCGTCGGGGGTCATGGTGGTGTGCTCCTTTTTATTGTTGTGGTTGTGGTGTTGCGGCACGCGTTACAGCTGATCGAAATCCAGTACCACCTTGTTGCTGACCGGGAATGCCTGGCACGACAGCACATAGCCGGCGGCCACTTCGTAGTCTTCGAGGGCGTGGTTGCTGTCCATCTCCACTTCGCCTTCGATGACTTTGCATTTGCAGGTGGAGCACACGCCGGCCTTGCACGAATACGGCAGCTCGGCGCCCTGGGCATTGCCCGCGTCGAGGATGCTCTGAGTGTTGCGGGGCAGGTCGAAGGCGAGGGCGCGGCCATCGCTGATCACCGTGATCTGGCTGACCGCCGCATCCACTTGCCGCGCCGCTTCGCGGGCCTCGCGCTTGTGCTGGCTGCCGGCGGCGGCGAACAGTTCGAAATGGATGCGCTCCGGCGCCATGCCCTTGGCCTTGAGGCTGTCGCGCACGATCTCGGTCATCTCCTGCGGGCCGCAGATAAAGGCCGCGTCGAGGGCTTTTACGTCGAGCCAGCGGGAGAACAGTTGCTCGCACTTCTCGGCGTTAATGCGGCCGTTGTAAAGGTCGACATCCTGCTGCTCGCGGCTGAACACGAAGATCAGGTTCAGGCGCTGCAGGTAGCGGTTCTTCAGGTCTTCCAGCTGTTCGCGAAACAGTGCACCGGAGCTGGAACGGTTGCCGTACAGCAGCGTCACGCGGCTGTGGGGCTCGGTTTGCAGGGTGGTCTTGATGATCGACAGGATCGGCGTGATACCGCTGCCGGCCGCCACTGCCAGGTAATGGCCGTGGCGAGCGGGATCAAGGTCCACATGAAAATGCCCGGCGGGCGGCATCACTTCCAGGCTGTGCCCGGCCTTGAGCTGCTCATTGGCAAATGCGGAGAACCGTCCACCGGCCACGCGCTTGATGGCGATGCGCAGTTCGCCGTCATTGACACCGGTGCAGATCGAATAGGAACGGCGCACTTCCTCGCCATCCAGCTGGGTGCGCATCACCAGGTGCTGGCCCTGGGTGAAGTGGAAGCTGTCTTGCAGATGCTGCGGAATCTCGAAGGCGATGGACACCGCGTCACGGGTCTCGTTGCGCACATCCTTGATGGTCAGGCTGTGAAATTTGCTCATTGTTGTTCTCCAACCAAGCGGGCCGCTGGCCCCTCAGATGCACTTGAAATAGTCGAACGGTTCCAGGCAATCGCGGCAGCGGTACAGCGCCTTGCAGGCGGTGGAGCCGAATTCGCTGAGCACTTCGGTGTGGGTGCTGCCGCATTGCGGGCAGGCAATCACCGGGCTTTCTCCCAGCAGGCTGCGTTTGCTGCTACTGCCTTGGGGCGGTGCGATGCCGTAGGCCCGCAGGCGTTCGCGGCCGCTGCTGGTGATCCAGTCGGTGGTCCAGGCCGGGGTCAGCTTGCGTTCCAGTTGCGGGGCGCGGAAACCTGCCAGCTCCAATGCATCGCGGATATCGCCCTCGATCACTTCGGTGGCGGGGCAGCCGGAGTAGGTCGGCGTGACCACCACATGCAAGTGGCCGGCCTGCCAGTCCAGGTCGCGCACTATGCCCAGGTCGACCACGCTCACCACCGGCACTTCCGGGTCCATGACCTGCGCCAGGGTGGCCCACGCGGCAGCCAGGTCGGTGGGTTGCGCCGGGCGTGCGCCCTGGTCGCTGGCGATCAGCTCACCAGGTTGCATCGGGGTACGCTCGGGGCAAAAACTGCATTTCCGCCAACAAAATTCCCAGGTGCTCGCTGTGCAAACCGCGGCGTGCATCCAGGTAGAAATAGCTCGCAGCAGGCGGCAGGGGCAGGGTGGCGCTGGTAAAGATTTCGCTGACCTGGGTTTGCCACGCTGCGGCAACCTGAGCGGCGTCCGGCGTAATGCCGGCGGCGTGCAGGCGCTGTTCACTGTCGTCGGCGCTGGTCAGTTCCACGGTGAACCGCCACAGCTCGGGGATCGCCGCGAGCATGCGTTTATGGCTTTCCTCGGTGCCGTCCCCGAGGCGCTCCACCCACTCGCCGGAGCGGCGCAGGTGATAGGTGACTTCCTTCACCGCCTTGGCCGCGATGCCGGCGATGCGTTCGTCGCTGGATTGGGCCAGGCCGCTCAACACCGGCAAGTGCCAGGCGTCATACAGGAATTGCTTGAGGATGGTCACCGCGTAGTCGCCGTTGGGTTGTTCCACCAGCAGCAGGTTGCGATAGGCCCGCTCATCCCGGCGGAAGGCCAGGTGATCGGCGTCGCGCCCGTCGTCCAGCAGCTCGGCGGCGTATTCCAGCCAGTTGCGCGCCTGGCCCACCAGGTCGAGGCCGACGTTCATCAGCGCCAGTTCTTCTTCCAGCGCCGGCGCATGGCCGCACCACTGGCACAGGCGCTGGCCCTGGATCAGGGCGCTGTCGCCGAGGCGCAGCAGGTATTCGATCAGATCGGTTTCAGGGTTCATGGTCGACCTCACATATGCCCGACTTCGGCCGGCAACTCGTAGAAGCTGGCGTGGCGGTAGACCTTGTCATCGGCCGGGTCGAACAGCGGGTCTTTCTCGTCCGGCGACGAGGCGGTGATCAGCGCGGAAGGCACTACCCACAGGCTCACGCCTTCACTGCGGCGGGTGTACAGCTCCCGGGCATTCTCGATGGCCATGGTGGTGTCGGCGGCATGCACGCTGCCCACATGCTTGTGATTCAGGCCGTGCTTGCTGCGCACGAAGACTTCAAACAGGGTCCATTCAGACATAACGGTGACTCCACATCAGGTGGCCGATCAGGCGGCGTTCTTGTTCTGTTTTTTACGGGCGTGGGCGACGGCGGCTTCGCGTACCCAGGCACCGTCTTCAATCGCCTTGCGGCGGGTGGCGACGCGTTCCTGGTTGCACGGGCCGTTGCCCTTGAGCACTTCGTAGAACTCGCTCCACTGGATCTCGCCGAAATCGTAATGGCCGCGTTCGGCGTTCCACTTCAGGTCCGGGTCGGGGCAGGTGCAGCCCAGCAGCTCCAGCTGCGGGATGGTCTGGTCGATGAAGCGCTGGCGCAGTTCGTCGTTGCTCTGGCGCTTGATTTTCCAGGCCATGGACTGGGCGCTGTTGGGGGAGTGTTCGTCGCTGGGGCCGAACATCATCAGCGATGGCCACCAGAGGCGGTTGATCGCGTCCTGGACCATGTCTTTTTGCGCCTGGGTGCCCTGGCGCATCATGGTCAGCAGCAGTTCGTAGCCCTGGCGCTGGTGAAAGCTTTCTTCCTTGCAGATGCGCACCATGGCCCGGGAGTAGGGGCCGTAGGAGGTGCGCTGCAGTACCACCTGGTTGACGATGGCGGCGCCGTCTACCAGCCAACCTACTGCGCCCATGTCGGCCCAGTTCAGGGTGGGGTAGTTGAAGATGCTGGAGTACTTGGCCTTGCCGCTGTGGAGCTTGGCGATTTCTTCGTCGCGGTCGGCGCCCAGGGTTTCCATGGCGCTGTAGAGATACAGGCCGTGGCCGGCTTCGTCCTGGATCTTGGCCATCAGTTGCAGCTTGCGTTTGAGGGTGGGGGCGCGGGTGACCCAGTTGCCCTCGGGCAGCATGCCGACGATTTCCGAGTGGGCGTGTTGGGAGATCTGGCGGATCAGGGTTTGACGGTAGGCGTCGGGCATCCAGTTCTTGGCTTCGATCTTGATTTCGGCGTCGATTTTTTCCTGGAAAGCGCGTTCCTGGTCGGACATCTCGGAGAGGTCCTTGATGCGCTTTACTCCGGTTTCTACAAGCTGTGCGTACATGGGGGGTCTCCCGCCTTGTGTTTTGTCGTAGGCATGGAGGACTTTATAAGCGATACGGAAATTAATATCAAACACAAAATATGGTGTCGTTATTTGATTTTGTATCGCTTTGCGGGAAGGGAGCAGATATCTGTCGCTACGGTAACGGCGGCATAGGGTTCCCGGTCATCGTGGTAAGCAGGGCCAGCAGGCAAAAAACAGGGCCGCTTTATGTGGGAGCGGGCTTGCTCGCGAAGAACCTGAGTGCGCCGCGTTGAATCAGGATGCCCGCGTCATCGTTAACGACCTTCGCGAGCAAGCCCGCTCCCACATTTGAACCGTGTGCGCCTTTGATTTTGCTGGTGCTCTACCCCCACCCCAAAAAACGAGCAAAAAAAAGCCCCGCAAATGCGGGGCCAAAAAGGTGCAGCAGTCATGCCTTAGGGCGACGATCCATCACATGGCAAGCCTTGCCCTCAGACCGCTTGATCGAATGCAGCGGCTGCAAAACGATGCGCGAGCTGATCCCGATATACGTCTTGATGTGCCTGCTCAGTTCGCTGGAGACGGCTTTCTGTTGTTCGTCATTGAGGTGCTGATGCTCAGCCTTCAGCTCCACATGTACATCCACACTGTCCAGGTTGCCATTACGATACAGATGTATCTCATAACACTCTGAAAGCTGTTTTATTTTAAGTACCTGCTCCTCGATCTGCGTGGGAAACACATTAACCCCGCGAATGATCAACATGTCATCACTGCGCCCGGTGATCTTGTCGATCCGCCGCATCGGCCGCGCTGTCCCCGGCAGCAACCGCGTCAAATCCCGGGTGCGGTAGCGAATCATCGGCAGCGCCTCCTTGCTCAAGGAGGTAAACACCAGTTCTCCCATCTGCCCGTCCGGCAGCACCTCACCCGTCACCGGGTCGATGATCTCCGGGTAGAAGTGATCCTCCCAAATGGTCGGGCCATCCTTGGTTTCCGCACACTCCATGGCCACCCCGGGCCCCATGATTTCCGACAGCCCATAAATATCCAGCGCCGTAATCCCCAGTCGCGCCTCGATTGCACTGCGCAGCTCGGCAGTCCACGGCTCGGCCCCAAAGATCCCCAGTCGCAACGCCAGCTTCTGTGGATCAATGCCCTGGCGCTCGATTTCATCGGCAATGTTCAGCATGTACGAGGGCGTGACCATGATGATGTCCGGCTGGAAATCCTTGATCAGTTGCACCTGTTTTTCCGTCTGCCCGCCGGACATCGGAATCACCGTACAACCCAGGCGTTCCGCGCCGTAGTGGGCACCAAGGCCGCCGGTGAACAGCCCGTAGCCATAGGAAATATGCACCTTGTCGCCACGCCGCCCACCGGCCGCGCGGATCGAGCGGGCCACCACATTGGCCCAGGTGTCGATGTCGTTCTGGGTGTAACCCACCACCGTCGGCTTGCCGGTGGTGCCGCTGGAAGCGTGCAGGCGCACCACCTCGTTCATCGGCACGGCAAACATGCCGTAGGGGTAACTGTCCCGCAGGTCGCCCTTGGTGGTGAACGGGAACCTGGCCAGGTCGTCCAGGGACTTGATGTCATCCGGGTGCACCCCCAGCGCGTCGAAGCGCTGACGGTACAGCGGCACATTCTGGTAGGCGTGGCGCAGGCTCCAGCGCAGGCGCTCCAGTTGATGGGCGCGCAGTTCGTCGACGCTGGCGGTTTCCAGCGGGTCCAGCACAGGGTTAAGCACGGCGTTTGGAATAGGCATGTTCATGAGTTCACTCGAATTATTTTTGTGTATCAGCCCACCGCACACCGTGGGCTTTGAGTGCATGCCCCAAGGATACCGCTAGGCTCCCCGGGAATCGCGAATCTTTAGTCGGACAGGCGCTCGATGATCAGCGCGATGCCTTGGCCCACGCCGATGCACATGGTGCACAGGGCGTAGCGGCCGCCACGTTCCTCCAATTCATGCAGGGCGGTAGTTACCAGCCGTGCGCCGCTCATCCCCAGTGGATGGCCGAGGGCGATGGCGCCGCCGTTGGGGTTCACCCGTGGGTCGTTGTCCCCCAGGCCCAGCTCGCGCAGCACCGCCAGGCCCTGGGCGGCGAAGGCTTCGTTGAGCTCGATCACGTCCATGTCCGCCAGGCTCAGGTTGGCCAGTTCCAGCACCTTGCGGGTCGCCGGCACCGGGCCGATGCCCATGATGCGCGGTTCCACGCCGGCGGTGGCCATCGCCACCACCCGGCCGCGGGCGACCAGGCCGTGACGCTTGGCAACTTCCGCGCTGGCCAGCAGCAGGGCGCAGGCGCCGTCGTTGACCCCGGACGCATTGCCGGCGGTGATGCTGCCACCCTCGCGGAATGGCGTGCCGAGTTTCTGCAGTTGTTCAAGGGTGGTGTCGCCGCGGGGGTGTTCGTCGTGTTCCACCACCTTGGCCGGGCCTTTGCGCTGGGGGATTTCCACCGCGACGATTTCCCTGGCCAGGCGCCCGCTGGCCTGGGCGGCGGCTGCACGTTGCTGGCTGCGCAGGGCAAACGCGTCCTGGTCGGCACGGGAGATATTGAACTGCTCGGCGACGTTTTCAGCGGTCTCCGGCATCGAGTCGATCCCGTAGGCCTTTTTCATCAGCGGGTTGACGAAGCGCCAGCCAATGGTGGTGTCGTATAGCTGCGCATCGCGGGAAAACGCCTGTTCGGCCTTGCCCATTACCAGCGGCGCGCGGGACATCGATTCCACGCCGCCTACCAGCATCAAGCCGGCCTCGCCACAGCGAATCGCCCGGGCCGCGCTGCCGATGGCGTCCAGCCCCGAGCCGCACAAACGGTTGAGGGTGGTGCCCGGCACGCTCACCGGCAGCCCGGCCAGCAGCGCCGACATGCGCGCCACGTTGCGGTTGTCTTCGCCGGCCTGGTTGGCGCAGCCGTAGATCACATCGTCGACGCTGCTCCAGTCCACTTGCGGGTGGCGGCGCAGCAGTTCGCGCAGCGGCACCGCTCCGAGGTCGTCGGCGCGCACGCTGCTCAAGGCGCCGGCGTAGCGGCCGATCGGGGTGCGGACTGCGTCGATGATCAAGGCGTCATTCATTCGGATTCTCCTGCGCCAGCACCGTGCCGCGCACTTTGTAGGATTTGCCATGGAACAGCGCAATCAGCTGGCCCAGTTGGTTTTCGATACGGACGTCGTAGTTGCCGGTGCGACCCGAGCGGCTTTGCTCGCGGCAATCGGCACTCAAGGTGTCGCCCAGGTGGGCCGGGGCGATGTAGTCGATGCTGCAGCCCAGTGCCACGGTGGCGTCGTTGTAGCTGTTGCAGGCCAGGGCGAATGCCGAGTCCGCCAGCGCAAACAGGTAGCCGCCGTGGCAGGTGCCGTGGCCCTGGATCATGTCGGCGCGCACGCTCATGCCCAGTCGTGCGCAACCCGGCGCCACCGAGAGCAGGCGCATGCCCATGCCCTGGCTGGCGGCATCGCGGCTGAACATGGCCTGGGCGCACTGGTTGGCCAGGTTCATGGCTTCATGGTTGGTCATGTGGTGCGCTCCTTTCAGCGGCCCTTGAAGCTTGGGCTGCGTTTTTCCATGAAGGCGGCGACGCCTTCGCGGTAATCCTCGCTGCGCCCGGCCAGGCGTTGCAGGTCGCGCTCCAGCTCCAGTTGTTGGTCAAAGCTGTTGCTCAGGCTGGCGTTCAGGCTGCGCTTGATCAGCGCCAGGCCGTAGGTCGGTTGCGTGGCCAGGTGGCGGGCCAGGGTCAGGGCTTCGTTGCGCAATTCGGCGTCGTCCACGCAGCGGTAGATCAGGCCCCATTGCTCGGCCTGCTCGGCGCTCAGGCGGTTGCCCAGCAGGGCCAGCGCCTTGGCGCGGGCCATGCCCACCAGGCGCGGCAGGGTCCAGGTGCCGCCGGAATCGGGGATCAGGCCGATCTTGCAGAAGGCTTGGATGAAGTTCGCCGAGCGTGCTGCCAGCACCAGGTCGCAGGCCAGCGGGATGTTCGCGCCGGCACCGGCCGCCACGCCGTTGACCGCGCAGATCACCGGCAAAGGCAGGTCGCGCAGTTGGCGGATCAGCGGGTTGTAGAACTTCTCGATGGATTCGCCCAGGTCCGGCACCGCGCTGCCGGGTGCCACGTTGCGGTCGCTGAGGTCTTGCCCGGCGCAAAAGCCGCGGCCTTCACCGGTGAGCAGCAGCACGCGCACGTCGGGGTTTTCCTGGACTTGCTTCAACGCTTGCTGGACTTCGCCGTGCATCTGCGTGTTGAAGCTGTTGAGCTGGTCGGGGCGATTGAGGCTGAGCAGGGCGACGCCGGCCTCGATGGAAAACAGGATGTGTTCGAAGTTCATGGTCGTGAGGCCCTCACGGTGCACGCTCGGCGGTCAGCCGGCTCATTATTGGATCGGCGTGGTCAGCCGGTTTTGCCGGAGTATAGCTTTAATGTGATACATAAATGCAATGATAAAATTGATTTGGTGTGTCTTGTTTTGAGTTTGATGAAAATGAACTGCTCGCTGTGCTGGTCGGTAAATACCTGATAAATCCCCTATTTTATTGGCTTTACGTCGATTATCAGCGGCACCGTATCAAGCCACGGCGACACCTGATTCAAGCGATACGCTTTTTCAGCTTTGTGCTTGTAAAAATGATGTGATACAAAATAAGCCAAGATCGGCATCGCTTTGCGAATACGCCATAAAAGGAATCCCCATGACTTGCTACAGCCTCGACGGCCTGACCCCGGTGGTCGACCCCACGGCCTACGTCCATCCCTCGGCGGTACTGATCGGCGACGTGATCATCGGCCCCCATTGCTATGTAGGGCCGCTGGCGAGTTTGCGCGGCGACTTCGGGCGCATCGTCCTCGAAGAAGGCGCCAACCTGCAGGACACCTGTGTGATGCACGGCTTCCCGGACAGCGATACGGTGGTCGAGCGCAACGGCCATATCGGCCACGGCGCCGTGCTGCACGGTTGCCGGATCGGCACCGATGCGCTGGTGGGCATGAATGCGGTGGTGATGGACAACGCCCGTATCGGCGCTCGCTCATTCGTCTCGGCGGCGGCGTTCGTCAAGGCCGGTTTCGAGTGCCCTGAGCAGTCGCTGGTGATGGGCGCGCCGGCCAGCGTCAAGCGCAGCCTCAGTGATGAAGAGGTGCACTGGAAACATACCGGCACCCGTGAATACCAGCGCCTGGCTCAGCGTTGCCTGGAGCAGATGCAGGAATGCGCACCCCTGAGCGCACCGGAAGCTGATCGCCCACGCATCAGCGACAGCGGCCTGCGGCCCAAGGGCAGATGAATCGCCTGCATCCCGACGCCGCTAAAAACGGTATATTTTCTCTTTTTGCCTCGGTACGCCCATGTCGTCACTGACACCCCTGAACCAACTGATTACCCGCTTCCAGGAGCAGACGCCGATTCGCGCCAGTTCCTTGATCATCACCTTGTACGGGGACGCCATCGAACCCCACGGCGGGACGGTGTGGCTGGGCAGCCTGATCCAGTTGCTCGAACCCATCGGCATCAATGAACGGCTGATCCGCACCTCGATCTTCCGCCTGACCAAGGAAGGCTGGCTGACCGCCGAAAAAGTCGGGCGCCGCAGCTACTACAGCCTGACCGGTGCCGGGCGTCGGCGTTTCGACAAGGCCTTCAAGCGGGTCTACAGCTCCAGCGTGCCGGCATGGGATGGCTCGTGGTGCCTGGTGATGCTCACGCAGTTGACCCAGGACAAGCGCAAACAAGTGCGTGAAGAGCTGGAGTGGCAAGGTTTTGGTGCGATTGCCCCGACCGTGCTGGCCTGCCCACGCAGCGACCGCGCCGACGTCAACGCCACCTTGCTCGACCTCGGCGCCCAGGAAGACACCATCGTCTTCGAAACCACCGCCCAGGATGTACTGGCCTCCAAGGCCCTGCGGGTGCAGGTGCGCGAGAGCTGGAACATCGAGGAGCTGGCGGCCCATTACAGCGAGTTCATCCAACTGTTCCGACCGCTCTGGCAAGCGCTTCGCGAGCAGGAACAGCTACAGCCTTCGGATTGTTTCCTGGCACGGGTCCTGCTTATCCATGAGTACCGCAAACTGCTGCTGCGCGACCCGCAATTGCCCGATGAATTGCTCCCCGGCGATTGGGAAGGCCGAGCCGCCCGCCAGTTGTGCCGCAATATTTACCGGTTGATCTACGCCAAGGCCGAGGAATGGCTGAACAGCGCGCTGGAAACTGCCGACGGCCCGTTGCCGGACGTTGGCGAAAGCTTTTACCGGCGGTTCGGAGGCCTGAAGTAAGGAGCGACGCTGTTCAGGAGAACGGGTGGAGTGATGTGGCGTAGAGAATAAAAATAAGCCTGCGTGAGGCCTGAACATGATGTCTTCAATTGCACAGCGCTGTGATGGGTTCGACCAATGGATCCATCAGATCAATCAGATCTGTGGCGCATTCGATGGGCAGATCCTGGGGGATGGTTTTTCCGGGCAGATCCGCGAGTACCAGAGCGGCGCGCTGAAACTCAGCTTTGTCGACGCCTGCCAGGCGCGGCTGTTTCGTACCCCCAGCCAAATCGCGGCGGGCGAGGGCGGCAAGTACTTTGCCGTGTTCCAGCTCGACGGCACGGCCGGCATGGCCCAGGGTGACAGCAAGGCGCTGTTGCGCGCCGGCGACATTACCCTGATCGATGCGGCGCACCCCAGCGACTTCACCTACAGCGAGAATTCGCGGCAGTTGTCGTTGATCCTGCCGTCGTACCTGGTGGAGCAGACCTTGCGTTTCAACCCGGTCAAATGCGGGCACCGGATCGAGGCGACGTCGCCGATGGCGATGCTGTCCCGGCAGCTGATTCTGGAGGCTACCCGGCAAGACAACCTGACCTTGCAGGAAAGCGAGGCGACGCTGGAGGCGATCATCAACCTGCTGCGCCCGGCGATCAGCCAGGCGGGCGAGGGCAGCGACGCCCATGAGCGAGTGTTCCGCAAGACGCTGGAGTGCATTGACCAGCACATTCGCTCCGAAGAGCTGTGCCCCGAGTGGCTGGCGCGGGAGGTGGGGATGTCGGTGCGCGGGCTGTACCGGATCTTTGCCCGCAAGGGCCTGGTGGTGGCGCGGTACATCAAGAACCGACGGCTGGATTTGTGTGCTGAATCCCTGCGCCAATCCAGGGTGGAGGAAAAGCTTTCGGTGCTGGGGTACTCGTGGGGGTTTTCGGATTCGAGTTATTTTTCGACGGCGTTCAAGTCACGGTTCGGCATTGCGCCGGGTGAGTACCGCAAACAACACGCCTGATCAGGGGATACGCCGATCAAAAATGTGGGAGCGGGCTTGCTCGCGAATGCGGTGGTTCAGTTGATGCATTGGGTGACTGACACACCGCATTCGCGAGCAAGCCCGCTCCCACATTTGGATCGCGTTTCGTTCAGTTGGGCATTCCATCTTCAATCGCAATCCCTTGCGCCCGCATTTCCTTGATCAACCCCGCCCTTGTGCCCGGCAGATTGAGCATCGCCTTCTGCCGTAACTCAGTCACTTCCGCAGCGCTATAGGGCTTGTAATCCACCGGCGTACTCTTGCCCGCCATCCCGTCCGGGCGCATCAGCCAGTTCAGCAAATCCGCCAGTTGCCCATCGTTCAGCGCCGACTGCGACATCCCCGGCACCCGTACCAAAAACTCCCGCCCGCCTGGCACCTTCAGAAAGTTGCCGACGAACCCGGTCATCCTAGGTGTGTCGTTGGCCGCCGAGCCCATGCCGCTGCCCAGATGGCAGCCGGCACACTGCAGCTGATAGTTTGTCGCCACGCTGTACCCGGCCTGGGCGATCGGCGTTTGCGGCGACTCATTGCCCGGTGCGTGCTTCTGGTTTGGATTGGGAATGGCCCGAGCCTGGGCGAGCGGGGTGGCGAAGACACACATCAAGCTCAGCAAAAACAACGTACGCATGACAAGCCTCTTGCACTGACCTGTGGCGAGGGCGCTTGCTCCCGTTGGGCTGTGCTGCGGCCCCAAGATCTCTGGGAGCGCTTCGCACTCCAACGGGAGCAAGCTCCCTCGCCACAAGGGTGAGTTAAACCGCGACGCCGCGAATGATCGAGACCGTGCAGTGGTAGATGTGGGATTTGGCCGCCAGGCACCAGTTCACATCGTTGTTGTTGAACGGCCGGTACGCCGGTTCCTCACTGTCGTTACGCGTGCACGCGCACTGGGCGCAGCTTTGCTTACCGCAGCAGTCGTTATAGGAAATGATGTAGTCCTTGCCATCCGCCGGGTTGCGGCAGGTGCCGATCCAGGTCACCTGGGACGCCTCGGTGCCCGGTGGGCAGGAGGTCACCGAACCGCCACAGCAACTGCACAGGAAACCGTCGATGGAGCAGTAGCGCCAGTAGTCGCAACTGTTCGGGTCGCCCGGGTCACCGGCTTTCGGGTTATCGGCAGCCAGCGCCTTGCTGGTGCGGTCCAGGGGCAGCAGCAGGGGCAACGCGGCGCCTGCGACCATCAGCGAACCCATACGGGCTAACAGTTTGCGTCGCGACGTGGTGTCGGCCAGGCGACGGGTCGAGCGCTCGAATAACAGATCCAGCAATTTCATGAGAGTCTCCCTGCCTTAATCAGTGGCTATGGCCGTGGCTGTGGTCGTGGGGCTGCGGCTGGCTGTTGAGGTATTCCTGCAGCGTCGCGCTTTTCAGGTGTTCGACTTCGAACAGGCTGTCCAGGTGCTCGCGGGAATTGACCAGGCCCTTGGCGCGCAAGGTGCCGCTCTTGTCGATCAGCGCGGCATACGGCAGCTTGCCGATCTGGTAGGTCATGCCGACTTCCGGGCCGACCACGTAGGTGACGTCGTCCAGCTTGTGTTCGGTGATCAGCGCGTGCTGGGCTTCCATGTCGCCGTCGCTGATAAACACCACATCGAGTCGGTCAGCCTGTTCCCTGGCGATGGACTTGATCGCCGGCAACAGGGATTTGCAGATCGGGCAGGTGGGCGAGAGGAAGAACAGCAACTGGTTCTTCTCACCGGCATAGCCGAAGTTCACCGGGCGGCCTTTACGGTCGGAAGCGGTGACTTGCGGGGCCGGCTCATTCACCGCCACGCCCTTGTCGACCATCAGTGCGCCGGCCGGGGCGATGCGCCCGTGCAGCACACCAATCTGGCGCACCAGGCCCATGACGGCAAACGCCAGCGCCAGCAGCAGTACCCACAGCAGTACGTTGGAAACAATAAGGCCTTCCATTGATCACCTACCAATCAGTTTGAGCAGAAGAGGGGAGTTCGCCAGCAGGCCATCGGCTGCGGCGTAAATCAGCAGCGCGACGGCGCTGGCGGCGACGGTGACGAAGCCGTCGAAAAAACCCAGGTCACGGGCAATCGGCAGCACGCTGGCCAGCAGGGCCACGGCCACCAGTGCGCCGTTGCGCAATAGCAGGATCGGCCGCAACGGCTGCGCCTGGTCGGGGCCTGCGCAGCCGCAGTCGATGTCCCGGCGGCCGCGCCACAGGTTGATGCCAATGGCGGCGGCGTACAGTGCAATCAGGCCGGCGGCGCCGAGGGCGGCCCAGGAACGGCTGGCCGGCACCAGCAGGGCAAAGGCAATCACCAGTTCCAGCACCGGGATTACCCGGGCGGCGGGGCGAGTCACTGCCTCTGGCAGCAACTGGTAATCGGCCAGTTGCCGGGCGAAGCGTGCCGGTGCGCGCAACTTGTGGGTCGCGGCACTGGCCAGCAACACCGCGATGGCGAGGGCGCTGGCAATGATGAAGATCGGGTCGATATGCATGGCCGAACCTCTTTAGTAGCTCATGATCTGGGTTGCGGTCTTCGCTACCTTGGCCATGCTACCGGTGAGTTTGTTGGTCTTGAGGTCGAAGATCTGCAAGCCGCCTTCGACGTCGGCGCCCAGCAACAGGGGCTTGTCGTCGCCGGTGGCCTGCATGCTCCAGACCGGGGTCGGGGCTTCCAGGGTGGCTATCTTCTTCATGGTCTTGAGGTCATAGGCCCAGATGATGGTGCTCGGGTCTTCCCACTTCATCGGCTCGTGGTTGTCGTGCATCAGCACGTACATGCGGTTGAGTTTCGGTGCCACGGCCATCAACTGCCAGCCACCCGGGGCCCAGCCGGTTTTCTTTTCCGCGTCGGTGGTGAGTGACCAGGACGACAGGATTTTCGGCTCATCGCCGGAGAAATCTACCGGGCGGATGGTGCCGGTGGTGGTGGTGAAGTAGTAGGTGTCGCCCACGTTCACCGCGCGTTCGTTGAGCTTCTCGGCGTTGGGGTCGAAGAAGTGCGTGCGGTTGCGCGAGGTTTCCTGGCCCTGCTCGTTCAGCGTCACCACTTGCAGGCTGCCGTCACCGCACAGGGAGGCGAAGCGGCGAGTGCCGACCGGGTAATTGAGTACGCAGCCCGGGATCGCGATTTCGGCGGTGACGGAGCGGGACTGTGTGTCGACCACGGTCACCGAGGTGGAGGGTGTGAAGTTGTAGACGTAGACGAAGCGGTCATCGCTGCTGGTCTTCAGGCCATAGCGCTGGGTCAGGGATTCGGCGCGTTTGTTCGGGATCAGCACTTCCCAGGCGGGCGACAGGCTGGAGCTGTCCCAGGCGGTGAGCACATCGGTGCGATCGCCCCGGGTGCCGCGGGAATAGTAAATGTCGGCGCTGTACAGGGTCTTCTGGTCGTGGCTCAGGGCCGAGGGCGCGGCGAAGCCGGTGGGGACCATGCCGAGGACGCGCTTCTTGTCGGGATCTACCACGGTGACGCGGCCGACCACGAAGCTTTCGAATTCGACGTCTACCACGAATGCGCGGTGGGCTTCCGGTGGAAAGGCCAGGGTGGTCTGGCCGATGGTGTCTGGCGGTAAATCCGCCTGGGCGCTGTTCAAGCCGAGTACAAGCAGGCCCAGACCCAGCGCTGACTGTACGTTGATCCTGTTGCTTCGCATTAAGGGCACTCCCTGAATTATTGTGTTTTGCTAATCGCGGGTGCTTTGGCAGATTCTTGCAAGTGGATTCTGCCTTGTGGGGGGATTGCAAGAATTGTTGTGGCTGCCAAGTGGTTGTGTGTCTGTGCCAATGGTTTGGGGTAGGGTGTATATCCGTTATTTTTGTTATGGCTGGTATTGGTTCCGCTCTTACAGCGGGTCACTTTTGAAAGGAGCCCAAAAGTAACCAAAAGGCTCTTGCCCCACCACTCGGCACCTCGCCCAGGCTCGGTGTGCCCTCACTCCGGCTTTGGACCGTGGGCCGCCGCGATGGG